>NZ_JAKFZM010000170.1:0-385 GCF_021654205.1 Leisingera sp. MMG026
CAGGAAAAACCATCCTCTACGTGGATCAGGACAATGGAAACGACACATTCGAAGGCAGTTTGGAAAGCCCGCTCAAGTCGATTGAGGAAGCTATCGCGCGGGGGTTTTCCCCCGGCTGGCTGAAAATCAATCTGCTGTCCGACTACCACATGGACAGCGTGGTGCAGCTCAATCCTGGCTTTCACGAAATCGTATCATCTGACGCAAACGCCGTGCGCCGGATTACTTTTGCCGACCGTGTTGACAACACGGATACACGGTCGCCCCGGTTCAACTCTTCCACCCAGATGACGTCCTACCGCTTTTCCGGCATTCGTTTTGTGGCGCAGCAGATGGCGGGCCACATCAGCAATTTCGGCATGATCGCATCGCACGGCGTAGCATC
>NZ_JAKFZM010000171.1:0-357 GCF_021654205.1 Leisingera sp. MMG026
GCTTTGCAAGGGCGGCCTGTCAGAAGCATTGTCGGAAACGCGGCAAGGCTGTGTCGGCGCCTTGTAACCAACTGATGCAAGGAAGCAGGGCTGCGCCTGCGGTGATCTGCGCTCTGCCAACCCCTCCTGCGCGCGGTCTCTATTTACGGAGTTGACCAATGTCTCCTTCGGCCGCGAGCTGTACAGCATCCAGTATCGATAGGAAGGGCCGGTGTCAGTCAGTCTTTCGCGAGCAATCTCGCTGCAGTTGCGAAGTGCTGCAGCTGCTCGCTAGGTAACAAGGGCTCTGACTGGGCATTCGCCGCACCAGGTGTGAATGACGGCAGGCAGCCCATTGCGGTCATAGACAGGAGGCCC
>NZ_JAKFZM010000172.1:0-350 GCF_021654205.1 Leisingera sp. MMG026
TCCATAGACGACACAGTAGACGAACCTCGCCGCCGCTACCTTGCCGCCCTCGGAACCGCATCTTGGGCCGTCCCTGAGTGGCTTTTACCCAGCATTTTGCGCAGTAGCTCTCCAATCTCCGTTTCGACCATAAAAATAAGGGGTTTGGCGCTCAAATTCACCCCCATGTTCTTCCAGGGCACTCTTATGGAGAGAACATACGAATTTTTCGCCGATTTCATTGCCCTGAAGCCAACCCAAGTTCGCTCTCTCCAAGGGCCATGAAGCATCAGTCGGCGGCATGATTGATTGGAGAATAACAATAATGACAATCAACAAGCACACTGCACCCAGCAAAGAAAACATCCAGC
>NZ_JAKFZM010000173.1:0-347 GCF_021654205.1 Leisingera sp. MMG026
GACGCATTCGTATTTCAACGACCGCCAGAGCCGCTCGACGAAGATGTTATCGAGGAAGCGCCCCTTGCCATCCATCCGCTGCCCGGCAGCGCATGTGTGCATGCGCGAGAGGGGAGATCCGCACGCCGGACCGGCGCAATCTGCTCGTCCAGGCAAAAGATGTGAACTGGCTGCCCTGATCCGTATTCATGATTTCCGGCGGGCCAAACCTGGCGATGGCCTCGTTCAGTGCCTCGACGCAGAAGTCTGCTTCCAGCGTGTTCGAAAGGCGCCAGGCCAGCACCTTTCGGGTGTGCCGATCCATGATCGCCGCCAGATACAGAAAGCCCCTGCGCATTGGCAGATAC
>NZ_JAKFZM010000174.1:0-331 GCF_021654205.1 Leisingera sp. MMG026
GGCGGTCCTGTTTGGGCCGTCTTTTTGTTTTGGTCTGTTCTCCTCGCTGTTTTGCGGCTCCCGCTGAGCCGTTCTAGCGGGAGGGACCTGGGTGGGGGGATGCTGATTGGCCTTTTTGTCTGGATTGTCGCGTTTCCGGGCGTGGCGACTCGTTTTCCGGGGTGATTTGCTGTGATTCCTGGCGGCGGGTCTGTGGATAAGCCGGGCTGGTCTGTGGGTAAGTCCTGTGGCGGGGTGTTTTGGGTGTTCCGAGGCGTTTGCGGTCGCAGCATCCGGGTCAGTATTGCTGACTTTTTTGACATGTAAGCTGTTGATTTTGTTTCGTTTTCAC
>NZ_JAKFZM010000175.1:0-329 GCF_021654205.1 Leisingera sp. MMG026
CCTCGATCTCCGGAAACGCTCCGCATTGTCGAGGGTTGCTATAAAAGACAGCGCGACGACAGGCCCAACGCCCGGGACGGTCATGAGGCGGCGGGCAAGGCCGCTTTGGCGCGCGATGAGCCTGAGATCGGCGTCCATCGCTTCCGCGGCTGCGCACAGCGTCCTGTGGATCGGGATGAACATATCCGCCATCAGGCCGAGCGCAGGGTCGGTCTGGCCTGCCCCGGCGAGTTGGTCGCGGAAGCCTTGCCGCAGGTTTGCACGGCCTACTGAACCCATACAGACCCCGAAAACCTTCAGCACGCCGCGAACATGCGCTTCACGCTTCA
>NZ_JAKFZM010000176.1:0-322 GCF_021654205.1 Leisingera sp. MMG026
GGGGCTGGCGCGTTGACCGAGTTCCCCGGCCAGCTCGTCAGCCATCGGGCCGGTCGCGCCGCCTTACCTGTCACAGCCGCCGCCATCGGCCAACCGGCTTTCGCGGCATAAGCTGCGCGCGCTTCGCGTGCTCGTTATTCCACGGTCCGGTTGTCCGCTGTCGTCAGCTGTGCCGGACGGCTTTTCGCGCGACCGACCCGACGGCTGACGAGAAAGCCAGACCGGGGGAGAACCTGGCCCCCGTCTTTTAAGCGGAGACCGCGCAAAGCGCGGTCACATTGGTTTGTTTGGCCCGCAAGCGGGCCGTGCGCTCCCTCCCCTC
>NZ_JAKFZM010000177.1:0-337 GCF_021654205.1 Leisingera sp. MMG026
TCGGGATCTCCGGAAACGGCCTGCGTTGTCGAGGGTTGCGAAAAAAGACAGCGCCACGACGGGCCCAACGCCCGGGACGGTCATGAGGCGGCGGGCAAGGCCGCTTGGCGCGCTATGAGCCTGAGATCTTCATCCATCGCTTCCGCAGCCGCGCACAGGGCCCTGTGGATCGGGATGAACATGTCGGCCATCACGCCGAGTGCCGGGGTGGTCTGACCGGCCTCAGCGAACTGATCACGGAAGCCCTGCCGCAGGTTTGCCCGGCCAACTGAACCCATACAGATCCCGAAAACCTTCAGCACACCGCGAACATGCGCCTCCAGGTCCTTGCGCCTCC
>NZ_JAKFZM010000178.1:0-320 GCF_021654205.1 Leisingera sp. MMG026
CCTGAGCCGGTGCGCGAGAAGATCAAGGACCTGGCCCTGCACCAAAGCGATCTGTCGCCGCGCGAGTTGGCCGTGCAATTCACTGACACGGAAAAGTACCCTCGCCCATTGTCTCTCGGACCAATGGCGCTCCAATGGCTCGATGTCAGAGGCTTCGACCTATCCACTGCCCGGCAGGGCATTGCGCAGCAATGTCCCGAGAGGGGCATCCTCAAGGCCTGTGACCTGATCACCAACCCGGCCTATGTGGTTCTGTCCGGCTCTGACGAGTTCCGTGACAAGACGACCCGACCGAACCAGCTTTAACAGACCGACTTTAC
>NZ_JAKFZM010000179.1:0-313 GCF_021654205.1 Leisingera sp. MMG026
GACGTCGGTGCTTTCCTCGGCCTCACGCCGCGGCGGCATCAATCCGGAGACAAGGACTGGTCCGGACGGATATCGAAATGCGGAGACCGTGATCTGCGCAGATTGCTCTACTCCGCTGCAACCAGCTTGATCACCCAGGTCAGAAAGCCGTCAAAACTGCGCGTGTGGGCCAAGAAGCTGCAAGACCGAAAGGGCTTCAAGAAAGCTGCGCTGGCGGCATCCCGAAAACTCGCCGTCGTCATGATGTCCATCTGGCGCGACGGGACAGATTTCGAACCGGAAAAGGAGCTCATCACCTGACAACCAACTGAGA
>NZ_JAKFZM010000018.1:0-100310 GCF_021654205.1 Leisingera sp. MMG026
GGCCGCCAAGTGTTTTCCGGCACAGCCGGAAGACCTGCGGGCGCGGGAGTGCCGCCTGCCCGCAGACCGGACATCAGGATACCGAGACCAGCGCGATATCGAAAACCAGATCTTTGCCCGCCAGGAAATGGTTGGCATCCAGAGTGACTGTCTCGTCGCCGACCTCGACCACGGTCACCGGCAGCACTTGGCCGTCCGGGCTTTGCATCTGCAGCTGAGTACCCAGTTCCAGCGGGATATCCTCGGGGATGCCTTCGCGGGGGATCTCCTGGCGTGCGGCGGGGTTGATCGGGCCGTATCCTTCGGCGCAGGGGATCTCCAGCGTCTTGCTCTCCCCCACGGACATGCCTTCAAGCCCCGCATCCATGCCAGCGATCACATGCCCCGCACCAACGGTGAATTCCAGCGGATCACGGCCCTCGGAACTGTCGAAAACGGTGCCATCCGTCAGCTTGCCTGTGTAGTGGATGCGCACGGTGTCGCCGTTCTTTACCCCGGTCATATGACCTCCAATCGGTTGCGGGTTGATAAAGGAGCGCAGCCTAGCGTCCGCGAATGTGATGTAAACCCGTATGGATACAATTTCCCGCTTTGCCCGCCCGGGGCTTCGTGCAACGCTTCGGCAAAGGGAGCGCCCCATGCCAATTACAACTTGTATCTTTGACGCCTACGGGACCTTGTTCGATGTGACCGCTGCGGCGCGGCAGGCCGCCAGCGAGCCGGAATTTCCGCATCTGCAGGACAGTTGGGCGGAGCTGGCCAACAATTGGCGGCTGAAGCAGTTGCAATACACCTGGCTGCGGGCGATCACCAATGCCCATGCCGATTTCTGGGATGTGACGCAGAACGGGCTTGATTGGGCGATGGAGGCGGCCGGGCTGGCAGCAGATGCCGCCTTGCGCCAGCGGCTGCTTGATCTTTACTGGCAGCTGCAGGCCTATCCGGAAGTGCCCGCAATGCTGAACACGCTGAAGTCCGCCGGCATGAACACCGCAATCCTGTCCAATGGATCCCCTGCCATGCTGGATGGTGCAGTACAATCAGCCGGGCTGGGCGATGTGCTGGACGGCGTGCTGTCGGTGGAGAGCGTCGGCATCTTCAAGCCCGACGCCCGCGTCTACGATATGGTTGGCGCCCGGTTCAATTGCGCCCGCGAGGAGGTGCTGTTTGTCTCCTCCAACGGCTGGGACGCGGCGGGGGCATCCGGCTACGGGTTTGTCACCGCCTGGGTCAACCGGGCGGGCGAGCCTGTTGACAGGCTGCCCTGGAAACCGGCGCATATCCTTCCGGACCTCACCACAATTCCCGATCTGGCCAAGGAATAAACGTTCACACATGCCGTTTTTTGAGACCTCAGACGGGTTGCAGCTGCATTACTCCGATGCCGGGGAGGGTGTACCGCTGCTGTGCTTGGCTGGCCTGACCCGGGACAGCCGCGATTTCCGCTATTTCGCGCCGCATGCCGCAGGCTGCCGGATGATCACCCTGGACGCCCGCGGACGGGGGCAGTCGGATCATGATCCGGACTTCATGACCTACAATGTTTTGCGCGAGGCGCAGGATGCGCTGGAGCTGCTGGATCATTTGGAGTTGGGCCGCGCTGCCATTCTGGGCACCTCGCGCGGCGGCCTGGTTGCGATGACATTGGCCGCCATCGCCAAAGACCGGCTTGCGGCGGTAATCCTGAATGATGTCGGCCCCGAGATCCCCGCAGATGGCATTTCCCGGATCATGGACTACGTTGGCAGGCGCCCGGCTGCAAAGACACATGCACAGGCTGCAGAAGCACTTTCTGCCCTGATGGCACCGGCCTTTCCCGGTGTTCCGGCTGCACGCTGGCGCGAGGAGGCCGAGGCATTCTATGACGAAGATGCCGGCGGGCTCAGCCTGCGCTATGATCCACGTCTGCGGGACGCGCTGCTGGCACAAGCGGAGGCTGGCCCTCCCCCGGATCTCTGGCCTCTCTTCATGACCCTGGACGGGCTGCACTGCGGAATCATCCGCGGCGCAAATTCGGACATTTTGAGCGCCGGAACCTATGTGGAAATGCAGCGCCGCCTGCCTGCACTGCAAGCCGTGGAAATTCCGAACCGCGGCCATGTGCCCTTTCTGGACGAGCCAGAGGCGCTTGCCCTCATCCATGCTGTACTGGACCAAATCAAATGACCTCAATCGCCATGATCGAAGCTGCGGCAGCGCGGCTGAAAGGCCATGCCCGCGTCACGCCGCTGCTGTCTTCGCCGTTTCTGGACGAAATCGCCGGACGGCGTCTGTTTGTGAAGGCGGAATGCCTGCAGCACACCGGATCCTTCAAGTTCCGCGGCGGCTGGTCGGCGGTCTCGGCGCTGCCGGAAGAGGCCCGCGCGCGGGGTGTGCTTGCCTATTCCAGCGGCAACCATGCGCAAGGCGTGGCTGCGGCAGCCAAAGCGCACAATGCGCCTGCTGTGATCGTGATGCCCGCTGATGCGCCGCAGCTGAAGATCCGGAACACCCGTGATCTGGGCGCCGAGGTTGTGCTGTACGACCGCGCCGGCGGGGAAAGCCGCGAAACCGTCGGCGCCCGCCAGGCCGGAGAACGCGGGCTGGCTCTGATCAAACCCTATGACGAACCGCTGGTAATTGCCGGTCAAGGCACCTGCGGGTTGGAGATTGCAGAGCAGGCAGCTGACGAAGGCGTCACCAGAGCAGAGGTTCTGGTCAACTGCGGCGGCGGCGGATTGTCGTCGGGGATCGCTTTGGCGCTGGAGGCATACGCGCCAGGCCTGCGGGTGCGACCGGTGGAGCCGGAAGGGTTCGACGACGTGACCCGCTCGCTGGCCGCTGGTGAAATCCGGCAGAACCCCAGCCAATCGGGCTCCATCTGCGACGCGATCCTGACACCGCAGCCGGGAGAGATCACCTTTCCTATCCTCAGCCGCCTGTGCGGGCCGGGCCTGGTCATCACCGAAGAAGAGGCGCTGCGGGCGATGGCGCTGGCCTTTTTGCGGCTGAAGATCGTTCTGGAACCCGGTGGGGCTGCGTCGCTGGCAGCGGCCCTGTTCCACCCTGGCAAGATCGGCGGCGAGGCCGTGATTGCAGTGGCCACTGGCGGCAATGTGGATGCAGCGCTGTTCCAGGAGGCGCTGGCGCGTTATGCTTGAACTCTGACCGCACGGCAATCCGTCCGGCAGCCAAGGGGGCCGTTCATGACACGTTTCACCATCGCCTCGTTCAACGTCAAAAATCTGATCGGACCCGAGCGGGAATACTACCGTTTCCAAAGCTACACGCCCGAGGAATATGCGTGGAAAGCAGATTGGATGGCCGACCAGCTGCTGACGCTGAATGCCGATATCGTTGGGTTTCAAGAGATCTTTGAAGAGGCTCCGCTGCGCCAGGTGATTGCCGAAGCGGACCGGCGCGGGGCAGAGGCTAATGCAGCCAGCATCCCCGACCCCTCCAAGCGCTATCACCGCAAGGCGATTTTTCAGAAGCTGGCCTATGGGTCTTATGCTGAGGCTGCGCTGGCATTCGCTCCGAATGTCAATGACACGGGCGAGCCTGGAAAGCGGCGCCCGGGTCTTGCGGTGCTGTCGCGGTTCGGCTTCGAAGGCGAAGCAGAGGTGATCCAGGAGCTGGCTCAGCCGCTGGATATTCCGATGGCTTGCCTGGGCGAAGATGACGACGCTGGGTTCTATACCCTGCGCCGCCTGTCGCGCCCGGTTCTGAAAGTGCGCGTGCCGGTTGGCGATCAGGTTATCACCGTCTTCAACTGCCATTTGAAATCGAAGCTGGGTGAATACATCACGCCGCAAGGGGCGGAGTACGCCCCGGAATCTGTGCTGACAGCTTATGACGCCGCGGGCCGTGCCCTGGGGGCCTTGCGCGCAGCGTTGCGGCGGATGGGAGAAGCCTGGGTGCTGCGCCGTGCGGTGCTGGACGAGCTGGAACAAGGCCGCCCGGTCATGGTGCTGGGGGATTTCAATGACGGCGAACACGCGGTCAGCAGCGAAATCATCTCGGGCGAAGCACCATTCAGGAACTACGCCTGGATGCTGCGCCACGACGCCCGGCACGGCGGCGACCGCTATAGCGAGGAAGAAGACAGGCAGATCCGCGAAGCCATCGACCGGGTGCGGCTACGCTCGGCCGAGAAGATGTTTCTGAAGAAGAGCTTGCGTGATGTGGTCTACACCACCGCCTTTGGCGGCGTGCATGAAAGCATCGACCAGATCTACATGTCCCGCCATTTCGACCCTGCCTGGAACGGCGCACTGGGGGAGATGCAGTACTACAGTGTCTTCAACGATCATCTGACCGACGGCAGCCACCCGGAGGCGCCTTACAACAAACTCGCTTCCGATCACGGGCAGATCATGGCCCATATGGAGCTGCGCAGCTGAGGGGGGCCGGAAAAATCCGATTTTCCCGGCCAATTTTCTTCCTCAAGAAAATTCCACCGCCTGCGGCCAGCGGTTGGTTTACCTCGCCGCCAAGGCGCAGGTAGACTGCGGCGGAACAGAAATGAGGCATTTCATGCAGATCGCAGACCTGGGCGATGTCCAGCTTCACTACCGCATTGACGGAGATGCGGATGGCGCCCCCATCGTTTTTGCCAATTCGCTGGGCACTGACCTCAGGGTCTGGGATGCGGTGGTAGAGCGGCTGCCCGCGGGCCTGCGCGTTATCCGTTATGACAAGCGCGGCCATGGGCTGTCGTCCTGCCCGCCTGCCCCCTATTCGATGGGCGCGCTGGTGCGCGATGCGGAAAGGTTGCTGGATCTTCTGGAGGTACGCGATTGCGTCTTTGTTGGGCTGTCAATCGGCGGCATGATTGCACAAGGGCTGGCAGTGAAGCGGCTGGACCAGATCCGGGCGCTGGTGCTGTCGAACACTGCGGCCAAGATCGGCACCGCCGAGATGTGGAAGGACCGCGTGCAGATGGTGCAAGCGCAGGGTATCGGGGCACTGGCCGATAGCGTGATGGAGCGCTGGTTTTCCCGCGGCTATCGCGCGTCGCCTCAACTGCAGCTTTGGCACAACATGCTGGTTCAACAGTCCCGCGATGGCTATGCCGGCTGCTGCGCGGCAATTGCGGGCACTGATTTCTATACACCCACCAGCGGTCTGCGGCTTCCCTGCCTGGGCATCGCGGGATCGGAGGACGGAGCCACCCCGCCCGATCTGGTGCGCGAGACGGTCGATCTTATCCCCGGCAGCCGGTTCCACCTGATCCGCCGCGCAGGTCATATCCCTTGCGTTGAGCAACCTGAAGAATACGCCGCGCGCCTGACCGCTTTTCTGCAGGAGACCGGGCACATTGGCTGAGGTTCTTCTGATCCATGGTTCCTGCCATGGCGCCTGGTGCTGGCGCGATGTGATCCCGGCACTGGAAGCCAGCGGCCACAGCGCCCGTGCAATCACCCTGCCCGGTCATGGCGATGGCCGGGATCCGGCAGGCGTCACGCTGGCAGAAACGGCTGAGGTCATCGCAGCAGCCTCCACTCCGGACACCCTCGTGCTGGGGCATTCCTGGGGCGGTTTTCCCATTTCCGCCGCGGCTGAGGCAGCACCTGAAAACCTGCGTGGATTGATCTATCTTTGCGCCTATTTACCTGTCAACGGCATGTCCTTGATCGGTATGCGCAAGGCCGGGCCGCGGCAAACACTTTTCGGGGCAACCGCCAAGAACCCGGCCGGCACAGGATACACATTCCTGCCCGAAACCGCGCCGGACTTATTTTATCACGATTGCCCGGCGGAGGCTGTTCGCTTTGCTCTGCAAAACCTCTGCCTTCAGCCGATCCGGCCTCAGGACACAGCGATCCAGCTGTCTGAACGGTTCGAAAGCGTGCCCAAGGCCTGTATCAGCTGCTCAGGCGATCGGGTGATCCCTCCGGAATACCAGGCGCAAATGGCGGCGCAGCTGCCGCCGCAGCGGGTCTATGACATGAAAACATCCCATTCGCCCTTCTTTGCGGACCCCGACGGGCTCGCCGATCTGATCGGGCAAATCGCAAAGGACTTCTGATGGCAGGTTCCGTCTTTGACAGCCAAGTCTACGGTGATCTCTTCGGCAGCGGCGAGGCCAGCCGCCTGTTCTCTGACAGCGCAGAGGTGCGTGCCATGCTGCTGGTGGAAGGCGCGCTGGCCAAGGCGCAGGGCGCGTCCGGAGTGATCCCGCAGGAGAGCGCCGCCGCAATCAGCCGGGCCGTGGTGGAAATCGCCATTGATCCCGGTGTTTTGAAGCGGCCCACAGGGCAGAACGGCGTGCCGGTGCCAGGGCTGGTCGCAGCGTTCCGGGAAGAAATGAAAGCGCCAGAGCACGCGCAGTATGTGCATTGGGGCGCCACCTCGCAAGACATCATGGACAGCGCGCTGATGCTGCGGCTGCGCCAGGTGCTGGCGCTGATAGAAACGGATTTGACCGCAGCAGTAAAAACGCTTGGCACATTGTCCAAAACACATGCAGAGTTGCCGATGGCCGCCCGCACCTATGGCCAGCACGCCACCCCGACCAGCTTCGGTGCGGTGGCGGCGGGCTGGGGTGCGCCGCTGCTGGGGTTGCTGGAGGAACTGCCCGGCTTGCGCCACTCCTGCCTGCTGGTGTCCTTGTCAGGTGCTGCGGGAACCTCATCTGCATTGGGGCCGCAAGCAGCCGAGGTACGCGCGGCCATGGCCAATGGGCTGGGGCTGGGCGATCCCGGACACAGCTGGCACACCAACCGCACCCCGGTCCTGCGGATTGCGGACTGGCTGGTGCGCGTGACGCTCGCATTCGGCAAGCTGGGAGAGGACAGCACCGCGCTGGTGCAAAGCGGTATCGGGGAGATTTCGCTGGGTGGAGCCGGCGCGTCCTCAACCATGCCGCAGAAACAGAACCCGGTGGCGCCTTCGGTTCTGGCGGCGCTGGCGCGGCAGGGCAGCGGTCTGCTTTCCGTCCTGCAAGGCGCTTCAATCCAGCAGCATCAGCGTGACGGGGCGGCCTGGTTCACCGAATGGATGTGCCTGCCCCAAATCGTGCTGGGCGCAGCCAGTGCCGCAAAGACCGGAAGAGCGCTCAGCGCGGGCCTCGCACCGAATGCGGCGGCCATGGCATCCGCGTTGTCGGACGGGCTGGGCATGATCCACGCCGAGGCATTGAGTTTTGCCCTCGCCGCTAAGATGCCGCGGCCTGATGCGCAGGCGGCGGTCAAGTTGCTGTGCCAGGAAGCACAGTCCACAAGAACCCCGCTGCAGGAGCTGGCGGCGCAAGCGTACCCGGAACTGGACGCGGCAGCCCTGTTTGATCCGGCACAGCAGATGGGCCGGGCCCCGTGGGAAGCCTTGCAATTTGCCAAGAAGACAGAAAAACCGGGCGGCGAATAGAACCCGCTAAGGAGAGCAGAATTGCCTGTGCTGCCGGCAAAAATGGACGAATGCGGCAGGGCTGAACGCCATAGCCGCCTGTCCCTCGTCTTTGTCCTGGCGACCGTGATGATCGATGCCATGGGCATTGGGCTGATCATGCCGGTGATGCCTGGCCTGATCACCGGGGTGCAGGGCGGTACGCTGGCGCAGGCAGCAGTTTGGGGCGGTGTGCTCAGCACTGTCTTTGCAGTGATGCAGTTCCTGTTCAGCCCGGTCCTCGGCAGCCTGTCCGACGCGGTGGGGCGCAGGCCGGTGCTGCTGGTGTCGCTGTTTGTGATGGCGCTGGACTATCTGATCATGGCCCTTGCCGGCACTATGTGGCTGCTGCTTCTGGGCCGCATTCTGGGCGGGATCACCGCCGCGACGCATTCGACAGCGGGCGCCTATATCGCCGACATTTCGCCGCCGGAGAAAAAGGCCGCCAATTTCGGCCTGCTGGGTGCGGCCTTTGGTGCCGGGTTTGTGCTGGGGCCGCTGATGGGCGGGCTGCTGGGCGAGTTGGGCACGCGGGCGCCGTTTTATGCCGCCGCGGTTCTGGTGCTGGCAAATTTCACCCTCGGATGGTTTGTGATGGGCGAAACGGTGCAGGACAAGAACCGCCGCCCCTTTGATTGGCGCCGCGCCAACCCGTTTGGTGCCTTCCGCGCAGTCGGGCGCATTCCGGGCGTCAAACCGCTGCTGTGGGTCTATTTCCTCTATTCTGTTGCGATCTATGTCTACCCTGCGATCTGGGCCTATTTCACGCTGGAACGTTTCGGGTGGCAGCCGCAGGTGATCGGCCTGTCGCTGGCGGTCTACGGTATCTCGATGGCTTTGGTGCAGGGCTGGCTGCTGCGCTATACAGTGATCTGGTTCGGCGAGCGGCGGACGGTGATCTGGGGGCAGCTGTTTGAGTTTATTGCCCTCGGCATTCTTGCCTTTATTTCCAGCGGCACCCTAGCATTGCTGCTGATCCCGGTCTCGGCCCTGGGGGCAGTTGTCCAGCCCGCGCTGCAAGGAATGATGGCACAGGCGGTTGAGGACAACCAGCAGGGTGAACTGCAAGGCGTAGTGACCGCCGTCAATGCGCTGGCGATGATCCTGTCACCGCTGATGATGACGGCGGTGTTTGCCCGCTTCACCGGCGAAGGCGCCGGCCTCTACCTGCCTGGCGCGCCGTTCCTGCTGGCGCTGCTGATGATGGCGATCGGCTGCGCAGTGTTCCTGCGCAGCAAAACTTCCGTCGCGTAAAAGCGCCGCTCTGCCGGGCTGCTGCCGCATTCCAGCTTGCTTGCCGGGTGCCCACCGCGCCACGCTGCCTGAAAACGGGGAGAAAGAACATGCAAACCATCAAAGCCGCCGTCTGCCATGAATTCGGCGCTCCTCTGGTGATCGAGGAGGTGCAGCTGGCGCCGCCTGGAATGGGCGAGGTCGAGGTCACGCTGGACGCGGTTGCCATCTGCCACAGCGACATTTCTTATGCCGAGGGCGCCTGGGGCGGGCATCTGCCCGCAGTTTACGGACATGAGGCCGCCGGGGTGATCACCGCAGTCGGCACCGGTGTGCAGGGGTTTACCGGGGGCGACTCTGTTGTGGTGACCCTGATCCGCAGCTGCGGCACCTGCCCCTCCTGCGCTGGCGGCAGGCCGGTGATCTGCGAAACGCCGCATGACACCCTGCGCGGCCCGCTGAAAACCGCGGACGGCAAGCCGCTGGATCAGGCTATGGCTTGCGGCGCCTTTGCCGAGAAGGTTGTGGTGGACCAGCGCCAGATCGTGAAAATCCCGGAAGACATGGGTAAGGACGCCGCGGCGCTGGTTTCCTGCGGGGTGATCACCGGCGTGGGCGCGGTGGTCAATGCGGCGCAACTGCGTGCGGGCCAGGATGTGGTGGTGATCGGTGCCGGCGGCGTCGGCCTCAACGCCATCCAGGGCGCCCGCATTGCCGGCGCCCGCCGCATCGTTGCAGTGGACATGAGCCCCGGGAAACTGGAGATCGCCAAGGAGTTCGGCGCTACCCACGGGGTACTCGCCACCGAAGAAAAGCCATGGAAGGCCGCATACAAGGCGCTTGGCGGCCGCGGCGCTGATGCGGTGCTGATCACCGTTGGCGCCATCCCGGCCTATGAACAGGCCCCCCGCTACCTGGCGCGCGGCGGCAAGGCGGTGCTGATCGGGATGCCGCATTCAGGCGCCAAGGCTGCTTATGAACCGGTGGTTCTGGCAGCTGTTGGCCAGGGGCTGATCGGCTCCAAAATGGGCGATGTGGTGATCCAGCGCGATATCCCCTGGATGGTGGACCTCTACCAGCAGGGCAGGTTGAAACTGGATGAGCTGATCTCGGGCCGCTGGCGTCTGGACCAGATAAACGAGGCGATTGCCGACACCAAGACTGGTTCAGCAAAACGCAATGTGATTGTCTTCGGCTGACACTTTCAAGGCGGAGCGCAGGGCGTGCTGAAATTTTTGACCGATCTCTTCAAACCCGAGGCCCCCAAGGCGCCGCCGATCACCTCTGAGACTTCGATGAATTTTGAAGCCGGCAGTGTCGGCCCATTCCTGATCCGGCTGGCCAACAACCCCCGTTTCGGCCTGCCTGCGGACTTCACCACTTCCGTTACCGGCGCGATCCAGGACATGGCGTTGAACGAAGCCCGCCGCTGGCGGATTGACGGCGCATTTGACGGATCGCGGGTGCAGATCGAGATCGAGGTTTTCATGGACGATGCAGAGGCCCCTGACCTGGCCTTTTTCAGCACAGGGGCCGCAGTTGATGAGATCGGCAAGGAACTAGCCGCCTTTGCCGAGGCTTCGGAGACCTGAACCATGAAACTGCAAGATCTGGATATCATCGTAACCGCCCCGCCTGCCCCTGGCTGGGGCGGACGCTATTGGATTCTGGTGAAAGTCACCACGGACACCGGCATCACCGGCTGGGGCGAATGCTACGCGTCGTCAGTGGGCCCCGATGCGATGACCCATGTGATCCGCGACGTATTCGCGCGCCACATGGCCGGGGAAAACCCGGAAAACATCGAACTGATGTTCCGCCGCGCCTATTCCTCGGGTTTCACCCAGCGTCCGGACCTCACGGTGATGGGGGCCTTCTCGGGCCTGGAAATCGCCTGCTGGGATATTCTGGGCAAGGACCGCGGCCGTCCCGTTCATGCGTTGATTGGCGGGCGGATGAATGACCGCATCCGCGCCTATACCTATCTCTACCCGCTGCCGCATCAGAACATCACGGAGTTCTGGACTTCGCCTGACTTGGCTGCCGAGGCCGCAGCGCAAAAGGTAAGCGAAGGCTACACTGCGGTGAAATTCGACCCCGCAGGCCCCTATACGATGCGCGGCGGGCATATGCCTGCGATGTCGGATATCTCGATGTCGGTGGCGTTCTGCAAGGCGATCCGCGATGCCGTGGGTGACAAGGCGGACCTGCTGTTTGGCACCCATGGCCAGTTCAGCACCGCCGGTGCCATCCGCCTGGGCCAGGCAATAGAACCCTATTCCCCGCTTTGGTTCGAAGAACCCACACCGCCTGACAATTTCGAAGACATGGCCCGCGTTGCCCGCAACCTGCGCATTCCTGTGGCCACCGGCGAACGCATGACCGCAAAGGCGGAATTCGCTGCAGTGCTGCGGGCTGGTGCCGCCGAGATTCTGCAGCCCGCCCTGGGCCGCGCCGGCGGGATCTGGGAAATGAAAAAGGTCGCGGCCATTGCCGAAGTGTTCAACGCGCAAATGGCGCCGCATCTTTATGCCGGACCGGTGGAATGGGCGGCCAACATCCACCTGGCAGCCTCAATCCCGAACATTCTGTTGCTGGAAACCATCGAAACCCCCTTTCACGATCAGCTGATCAAGGGGTCTATCCGGGTAGAGAACGGGTTTGTCACCCCGCCAGAGGCACCGGGGCTGGGCATCGAGGTGGACGAAGACCTTGCCCGCGCCCATCCGTTCACCGGAACTGACTTGCACCTCAATATGCAAGAAGCGCCTTGTGATTACGCCAATGGCAACGCCTTTGCCGGTGGCTCTCCGCCGATCGTGGACTGAGGCCGTAATTCCTGGGTGACTTGGTCCGGAAAATAGAGGCAATATGCGGCAGACGACCAGCCAGGATGCCGCATATTGCCTGTCCAGATCAACGACCTCATCGACCCGGAAACGCCAGTCGACATGCAGGAGCGCGCCGCAGCAGCGGCTGCTTTCCTCAAAACGCTTGCCCATGAAGGGCGGCTGATGATCCTGTGCCATCTTGGCACCGGCGAGAAATCCGTGGGCGAGCTGGAAGCCCTGTTAAATATGCGCCAGGCCGCGGTCAGCCAAATGCTCGCCCGGCTGCGTGAAGATGATCTGGTTGCCACGCGGCGGGAAGGCAAGACGGTTTTCTATTCTCTGACCGACGGCAACACACAAGAATTGATAGCCTTGCTGTACAAGCAATTCTGCAGCGGCGCTTGAACGTTTGTTTCCGCGGGTGCTGGCGGCGGTCAATCTGGCAGCCAGGCACGTTCCTTTCAGCCCGCTTCAGCGTTGCTGCACGCAGGCCCGCGCTGCGCATGGCGCAGCGCCACGCCCAACCGCGGAGGCGCATTCTGCGAATGCGCCGGAACGGGCGGGAGACCCCGCCAGCAGCTTGTCAGCAGTCAGCCCGCACCGTTTGGGTCTGCACTCCCAGCCCTTCGATCTCCAGCCGCATCACGTCGCCGGGCCGCAGATAGACCGGTTGCGGTTTGCACCCCATGCCGACGCCCGGCGGGGTGCCGGTGGCGATCACATCACCCGGATGCAAGGTCATCAGCTGGCTTAGATGCGAGATGATCTGTGCCACGGTGAACACCATCGTGGCCGTGGTTCCAGTCTGCCGCCGCGCGCCGTTCACATCACAGGTCAGCCACAGATTCTGCGGGTCCGGCACCTCGTCCCGCGTCACCAGCCAGGGGCCGATCGGCCCGAAAGTGTCACAGCTCTTGCCCTTGGTCCATTGGCCGGTCAGCTTGGTCTGATAGTCGCGCTCGGACACATCGTTGACCACGCAATACCCCGCCACATGGTTCAATGCATCTGCTTCGGAGACATATTTGGCTGCGGTGCCGATCACCACGCCCAGCTCGACCTCCCAATCCGCCGCCACTGAGCCGCGCGGCAGAATCACGTCATCATCCGGTCCGCAAATCGACGAGGACGCCTTGAGGAACAGGATCGGATGCTCCGGCAGCGCCATGCCCATCTCCTCGGCGTGATCGGTGTAGTTGAGGCCGATGCCAAGAAACTTCCCCGTCTGCCCGGCACAAGGCGCCAGCTCCGGATGTCCTTTCACCAGCGGCAGTTCTGCCGGGTCCAACGCTGCCAGCCGGCCCAAGGCTTCGTCCCCCAGCACCGCACCGGTGATGTCCGGCACATGCGCCGATAGATCCCGGACTGCGCCTGTACTGTCCAGAAGGCCAGGCCGTACTTCCCCGCCCGCGCGGTACCGCAGCAGTTTCATGTTCTTGTTCCCTGTCTCAATTCCTGGATCAATTGGAGACGTAGCCCGCCACCACCTGCAATAGCTTGAATGCCGTAGAAGCGTCATTTTCCACCACTGCCAGGAATTCTTCTTCGCCGATCCGCAGGCAGCTGAGGTCCGTCGCCGCAATCATGCTCAGCGCCCGGGCTTCATGCCGGATCAGACCCAGTTCCCCCACCAGCCGCCCGGGGCCAACCGTGGTAATCAGCCGGTCCTCGCCGCCCGGCTGCGGCAAGAAAAGCTCAGCCTCGCCTTCAAGGATCATATACGCCCCGTCCGATGCTTCATCATCCTTCAGGAACACCACCTCGCCCGCCTTGGCATCATACCAGCGGGCGCCAAAGGCCAGAAGACGAAGCTGGCGGCGGTTCAAGCCGGAGAACAGTTCAGTCTGTTCCAGTGCTCTCAGCTTGCGGGCCAGGTCCTGGCTGGCCGCCCCGTCGCCCGCTGCCGCGGCCTGCGCCTCGTCGCTGACCAGACGGCCCTGGCGCAGTTCAAAGAAGACGTCAAATACATCCGGGCTCTGAAAGCTGGGGGCAAGATAGATCAGCGTGGTGCCGGGCAACAGCTTTCGCAGGTTCTTATGCACCGCGACCCGGGTGTCCTGATCATAGCTTGCCATCGCGGAATCGAGGATCAGGATATCCGGTTTCTTGATTGTGGCCCGGCAAAAGGCCAGCGGCTCGGCAAAGCTGGCGGCCAGCCCCTGCCCGCCCACCGCAATCGGCATGTCAAAGATCAGCTCCACCACCTGGTCACGCAAGCCTTCGCGCACCATCAGTTCGGAAACCAGTTTGCGCACCTCATCGCCCTTGGCCCCGGCTGCGTCCGATATTTTGCCAAACAGAGCGTTTTCCAGAACCGTCAGCGTGGGGGCGATGGCCTCTTCTGCAAACGGCACAAAGCCCGCGCCCAAAGCTTTTAGCAAGCTTTGCCCGTGGCTGCGGCGAAAGCCTAGGATCCGCTCTTTCATTTCCTCTTCAAAGGCCGGGCCGATCTGTTCCGCCGAAATGGTGAAAGGCACGATCAGCAGCTGCGCCAGCTCCTCGCGGCTGAGCGCTGACGCATTGACGGTTCCGGGCCGGTCGGCCAGCGACAGCGCTGTTTCATAGGCGCCCACATCCAGGCCCAGCTTGCGGAACAGCGGGTGGCCAGTGCCATCCATACCAAAGATCTGCCGCAGCATCTCCACCACATCACGGGTCAGCGCCACCAGCCCTTCGTCCAGCCCCAACTGCTTGAGCTGATCGAGAAATTCCGCATGACCATGCAAGACCTCACCGGTCATGGCCTGCTGCGAGGCTGCAAACAGCAGGTTTTCCGCAACCGGCAGCGCCGGGTTGTATGCTTCTGGTTCCAGAAAATGCACGTGCACATCCAGACCGGCGTCCAGAATGGCCTTGCGCACCGACGCGCGCAATCCGACCAGTCGCTCCGCCAGATCCGGGTGGGCGGGTGCCTCGAAACACTGTTCGATACCCCGGCGGAACAGGGCGGTATCGGATCCGATCCCTTCAACCAGCTGCAGCCACCAGCTCCGCAGTTCCGCCTCGCTGGAAAAACCAGCCAGTTTGGGATCAAGCCAGGGCGCATCAAAGGGATCCGGGCTGTTGCCCGCGCGTTTGGCTATTTCCAGCTGTTGCAAGTTGTGGGCCGCGCCCAACGGGCGCAGCCGCATTGGCATCATCACATTGTCGCCAAAAGATCCCTTAAACAGAACCGGCCGCGAGGTGGCATAGCCGATCCGCGCTGCCACCGTTGCCTGGTGCAGCCCGCTGAGGTTCTGATCGGCCACCGTCACCGTCCCTGTTGCGGGCAGGATTTCCCGCGTCAGCAGTTCCGCCAGGGCCCGGCGGTCTTCTTCGGAGGGGGCCGCAATACCGATGACCTGCCCTGCGGGGAAGGTTGCGCTCAGCTCCTCCAGCACCGGATTACCATCCGTGTCACGCACATTGACCGCATCCAGGACCACATCTCCGCGCAGGCGCTCCAGCTCCTCCGGCTCGCCGACCAGCAGTTTTTCATCCACCATGCCCTGCGGTGCAAAGCGCTCCAGGATCACGTCCCAGCGCAGCCCCATGTCCTGGGTCTGGTTGTAATAGGTCAGCAATTCTTTCCAGGGCGACGCCAGATCTTTGTAAGCGGCAAGCGCCGCCACCAATGCGCCCAATGAGACTTTGCCCTGCAGCACCAGAAAGCCGCCGACGGCATAAAAGAAAAACGGCGTCAGCTGGGTGATGAAGTTGTTGAGAAACTTCATGAAGAATTTTTTCTGGTAGATCTCGAAGCGGATGTCATACAGCCGCCCCAGCCGCGCTGTGATGATCGCCATCCGGTAGCGCCAGCCGCCATTGATCCGCAGCGTCGCAGCACCCGCGGCGCTTTCGCCGATCTCAGTCGCCAGCGCCCGCACCTGTTTGATGCGTTTTTTGTTCAGCAGGTTGATCTGCCGTTGCAGCATCGGGATCAGCCAGCCTTGCAAAGGAATGAGCGCGATGGCTGCCATTCCGAACCAGAAATTCTGCAGGAACAGGAAAAACAGGATGGTCAGCATCTGCCCGGCTTGCAGCACCGGCTGGCTGACCGCATCCCCCATCAGCCCGCCCATCGGCTCGGATTCCGAAGTAACCATGGACACCAGCTCGCCCTGGCTGACCCGCTCAAAATATGGTTGCGGAAAGCGCAGCACCCGGGCAATCAGCTGATAACGGAAGCGGCGCAGCATCCGCTCGGCCAGCACCCCCTTCATGGTGTTGATGCGCATTTTCAGCAGGCCGTGGCACAGTACCGCCAACAAAAAGCCGCCGCACAGAATCCACAGGAAGGTCAGCTGATCAAAGCTTTGCCCCATCAGGGTTATGGTGGAGGTCTCAGCGCCGATTGCATCATTGATGATCCGTTTCGGCAGCTCCAGCGTCAGGTAAAGAAGCGGGAACAGGCAGGCCGTGACCAGCAGCAGCACCAGCTGGTCGCGTTTCGAGTACTTCCAGATGAAACGGAACAAAGAGCGTTCGATGGGGAAAGCTCCATAAATGGCGGCTTCGGATGTGGTCTGCCTTATGGGTAGCGCGGTTTGGCAGGAACAGGCAATGGGCAGAAGACCGCCTTGTCCCGTTGCGGCACCCTGCCGGCGCGGCATTTGCCAGACGGCGAAAAATCCGTAAGGTTCCAGCGAGGTATCCATGCTGGAGGTCAATAGGTTTGCCGGAATATGTCGGATCCGTTCTGCTGCTGCTCTGCGCGTTGCAGGTCAAACACCTGTTTGCCGACTTCTTTCTGCAAACCCCCAAGATGCTGTCCGGCCGCTGCGCCTATGTCCATATGGGCCGTGCCCAGCATGCGGGTGTCCACGTGATCGGCTCAGCCATTGTCTACGCGTTGTTCAGCGCACCTGTGCCGTTCATCCTGGTGCTGGCGGCGCTGGAATGGGTCGTGCATTTTCACATCGACTTCGGCAAGGCCCGGTTTTCCGAGCGTAAAAAGCTGAACCCGCAGCAAGCGATGTTCTGGCAGGCCATGGGATCAGATCAGGCACTGCACCAGCTGACCTATATCGCCATGGCCTGGGCCTGGGTGAAATACGCGGCGATGTGAAAAAACCGCACGCTGGGGGCCAGCCCCCAGACCCCCGGAGTATTTTTGCAAAGATGAAATTAAAGGGTGGTCCTCGTTCCCGCCAGTCTTGCGGGTCTTCCTTGCAGCAATACTCCCGCCGCAGGCGGACTTTCTAAGGCACAACAGGCCTGTCCCGTTTGATCGTGCGCAACACCACATTGGTCTGGGCGCTGGCTACCGCTGGCAGGCGGAACAGGAAACCCTCCAGAAACCGGTTATAAGCATCCAGATCCGGCGCCAGAACCCGCAGGTGATAGTCGGACTGCCCCGTCGTTGCGTAACATTCCTGAACCAGCGGACTGCTCTCAACCGCGCGAATGAACTCCACCAGTTTGTCCGGATCGTGGCGGGTTAAATGCACATGCACGATAGCCTGGAACCCCAGCCCCATTGCCGGTGCGTTCACCACCGCACCGTAACGTTCAATAATGCCCGCCTCCTCCAACGCCCGCACCCGGCGCCACAGGGCCGACGGCGACATGCCCACGGCCTCAGCCAGATCAGCGTTGGAAATGCGGGAGTCTTCCTGCAGCAAGGTGAGGATACGGGAATCGCGGTCGTCAAGCTTCATGTTCCGGTCACTTTCTTCACCAGATAACTGTCATTCGGAAATTCTAACCATAAATTCCCACAAAAACAGTAACTCGGGCAAATCTTTTCAAACATTGTGGATTACTTTTCCGGAAAGCACATTTTCCGCGCAAGGACTCCCCGAGATGACCAAGCTGAGCCACGATTTCCGCAGCTACAAGCTGGACGACCGGTACGAAATGACCCAGGGCCGGGTTTTCCTGACCGGCACTCAGGCTTTGGCCCGGATAATGCTTGATCAGGCGCGCCGCGATCAGGAAGCCGGCTTGAATACCGCGGGCTTTGTCTCAGGTTACCGCGGCTCGCCTTTGGGGGCAGTCGACCTGGAATTCTGGCGCGCCAAGGACCGGATGCAGGCAAACCGGATCAAGTTCATGCCCGCGGTGAACGAGGACCTTGGCGCCACAGCTGTCCTGGGTGCGCAGCAAGCCGTGCTGGACCCGCATTGCGAGGTCGAGGGTGTGTTTTCCATGTGGTACGGCAAGGGGCCGGGCGTCGACCGCTCCGGCGATGCGCTGAAGCATGGCAACGCCTATGGCTCCTCCGCAAAGGGCGGTGTGTTGGTGGTGGCTGGTGACGACCACGGCTGTGTCAGCTCCTCGATGCCGCATCAGTCGGATGTAGCATTCATGTCCTGGTTCATGCCGGTGCTGAACCCCGCAGATGTGTCGGAGTATCTGGCTTTTGGCGAATACGGCTTTGCCCTGTCGCGCTACTCCGGCACTTGGGTCGGCTTCAAGGCGGTGTCGGAGACCGTTGAGAGCGCGCGCTCGGTGGACCTGCAGCCGGACCGTGAATTCATCTGCCCGGAGCTGGCGGATTACCCGGGCGGGCTGCATATCCGCCGCTCCGACCTGCCCTCGCCCGAGATTGAGACCCGCATTCACGCCAAGCTGGATGCCGTTCGCGCCTTTGCCGAGGCCAACCCGATCGACAAGCGGATTTACGACATCAAGGACGCGCGTTTTGGTTTTGTTTCCACCGGAAAGGGTCATCTTGATCTGATGGAAGCGCTGCGCCTTCTTGGGCTGGATGAGGCCGCCTGCCGCCGCCTGAAGATCGACATTTACAAAGTCGGCATGGTCTGGCCGCTGGACCGCACCGACGCGCTGAAGTTCGTCAAAGGCAAGCAGGAAGTGCTGGTTGTCGAGGAAAAGCGCGGAATCATTGAAAGCCAGTTCAAGGAAAACTTCTATGACTGGCCCGGCAGCAAGCCCGAAAAGATGGTCGGCAAATACGACAGCCAAGGGGAGCCTCTGATCCCCTGGACCGGGGAGTTGAGCCCGCTGCTGCTTGCCCCCATTGTTGCCGCACGGCTCGATAGTTTTTTCCCGGAGGAAAACCTGCCAGCCAAGGCAGCAGCACTCACGGCGGAACCGCCGAAGCTGTTGAACGTGCCCGGCGCCGCCCGCACGCCCTATTTCTGCTCCGGCTGCCCGCACAACAGCTCGACCAAGCTGCCCGAAGGATCCAAGGCGTTTTCCGGCATCGGCTGCCACGTGATGGCCAGTTGGATGGACCGCGATACAGCCGGCTATGCGCAGATGGGCGGCGAAGGCGTGCCCTGGACCGTGGCCTCGCAGTTCAATGGAAACAAGCATGTGTTCCAGAACCTGGGCGAAGGCACCTGGTATCATTCCGGCAGCCTCGCGATCCGCCAGGCAGTCGCGGCCGGCACCAATATCACTTACAAAATCTTATATAATGACGCAGTGGCGATGACGGGCGGCCAGCCGGTGGACGGGCCGGTCTCGGTGCATGGCATCGCCCAGACCTGCCGCGCCGAGGGAGTGGAACGGATTGCATTGGTCTCGGACGACATTGGCAAGTTTGTCCGCAGCGACTTCCCCGCCGGCACCACCTTCCATGACCGCAGCGCGCTGGACACGGTGCAGCGGGAATTGCGCGACATCTCCGGCGTCACTGTTCTGATCTACGAACAGACCTGCGCAACTGAAAAACGCCGCCGCCGAAAGCGGGGCAAGATGGAGGACCCGAAACGCTTTGCCTTCATCAACGACCTGGTGTGTGAGGGGTGCGGCGATTGCTCGGTTGAATCCAACTGCCTGAGCGTGGAACCGAAGGAAACGCCCTTTGGCCGCAAGCGCAAGATCAACCTGTCCACTTGCAACAAGGATTTCTCCTGCCTGAACGGCTTCTGCCCTTCTTTCGTCACTGTAGAAGGGGGCACCCGGAAGAAGAAAAAACCCGCTGGTCTGGCCGCCGCCGCATTGACCGCCAAGCTGCCGGCGCCGGAACTGCCCTCTCTCAAGACGCCGTTCGACCTGCTGGTCACCGGAGTCGGCGGCACCGGTGTTGTCACGGTCGGCGCGCTGATCACCATGGCGGCCCATCTAGAAGGCAAGGGATCAAGCGTGCTGGATTTCACCGGCTTTGCGCAGAAGTTCGGAACTGTCCTCAGCTACATCCGGCTGTCCAAAGAACCCGGAACCTTGAACCAGGTGCGTATCGAACAAGGCGGCGCGGATGCGGTTATCGGCTGCGACGTGGTGGTCAGCTCGGCGCCCAAGGCCTCGGCCCATTACCGCGCAGGCACCAAGGTGGTGCTGAACCGGGCGGAAATGCCCACTGGCGATCTGGTGCTGCGCCGCGATGCTGATCTGATGGCAGGCCTGCGCGAGAAAACCATTGCCGAGGCCGTCGGACCGCAAAACCTGTCCGGTTTCAACGCCAATGAAGCCGCCGAGACAATGCTGGGCGACGCTGTGCTGGCAAATGTCATGATGCTGGGTTTTGCCTGGCAGCAAGGGCTGGTGCCGGTCAGTGCCGGGGCGCTGGACCAGGCGATTGAGCTGAACGGCGTAGCCATTGAAAAAAACCGCCTCGCCTTTGCCATAGGCCGTGCCATGGCGGAGGACCCGAAACTGGTCGCCAGCCACTTTGAGGAGACACCCGCAAAGACGGAAACATTGGACGCGCTGATCGAACGCCGTGCCACTTTCCTCACCGGCTATCAGAACATGGCTTATGCGGGACGCTACACCGCTGCCCTGAGCCGGTTCCGCGACGCATTGCCTGCGGAGGCACAGGAAGAATTGACCGCAGCCGCGGCGCGGGCGCTATTCAAATTGATGGCGTACAAAGACGAATATGAAGTTGCCCGGCTGCTGACCAGCGACGCCTTCCAGCACCAGCTTGAGGATGAGTTCGAGGGGGATTTCAGTGTCAAATACCACCTCGCGCCGCCTTTGCTGAACTGGAAAAAGGACGCCCGCGGACGCCCGGTAAAACGGGCCTTTGGGGCCTGGCTGCGACCGGCGATGCACTTGCTGGCCAAGGGCAAGACGTTGCGCGGTTCGGCCTTCAATATCTTCGGTTATCACGAAGAAGCCCGCCTGCACCGCGACCTGCTGGCCTGGTTCGAGGCCGCGCTGAAGACCATCGCCAGCCGTTACCGTGCCGATGCGCATGAGGCCTGCCTGAAGGTACTGAAAGCGCCGATGGATATCCGCGGCTATGGCCCGGTCCGGCTGAAAGCAGCTGAGGAGGCGCGCACGCAGGCTGAGGGTATTCTCCGCAGCCTGTAACACCACACGCCCGCGGCCGCGGCTGGTGTCTCAGACGTCCCAGTGCTGCTTGGTGAATTCGGTGAAGTCCGCCATCTCTTCGGACAACGGGTCGCGCCCGGTGAAGACCTTGAGGTACTCGGGCGTCACTTCCAGCCGGTGCGCGTGGCTTTCATTCGGATCCGCCATCTCATAGCCGAGCTGCATGTAGTACAGCACCTTGGCCCGGGTCACTGCTTCCCGGTCCGCATAGCCGTAGCGGGCAAACATCGCCGTCAGCGCCTCGACCCGGCGCCGGTCCGAGCGGTCCAGCAGGCTGCGCACCTTGCCGGAACGGCGCGACCAGTCACGTACGGCAAAGTCCAGCGCAGTATTGAACAGATCAGGGTTGGCGATGCACTGGAACACATTCAGCACTGCCCCGGTGATGGCCTTGGCCGGCGCCTCGGCCTGGCGGACCATGCCGGCGGTATTGGTCTGCTCCCAGGTCTTGAGCAGCGCATCCAGCAAGTCCTGGCGTGATTTGAAATACCAGTAGAACGACGAGCGCGAAACCTGCATCCGCTCGGCCAGCGCCAGCACTTTCACCTGCTCCACCCCGTCCGAGATCAGCACGTCCATCGCGACATTCAGCCAGTCGTTGCGGGTGACCTTAATATTGCCGACCAGCGGCTCGGCTTCCGGATCGTCCCGGTGCAGAACAGTTTTTTGCGCCATGTGCGGCCTTTCGGAATGCGTGCGTTCCCTGGCATCCTATGCCGGGCTGACTGCCGGCGCCAACAATGCAATCCTGTCAGCAGCCATTTGCGGCAAGGACCGAGTGGCGCCGGGGCCACAGCAGGTCCGCAGCGTCCGGAGGGCGGGATTCAGCATTGCACCATAAAACACGTGCCGGCACGCTAATGTGAGAAACTGTTATTCCTCCTTGGGACACCGGACCGAAAACACCGGATATGCAGGGCGATTGCGGGATGACGGCACTGGTGAAGTGCCCGCAGTGCAACCGGGAAGCCCATCAATTTTTCCTTGCACAACGGGCATCTGGGCAAATGGGGTTTGACTAAGCAGCCTTCAGCGCGCGAAGGTGAGGCCAAAAAACAGGGGAAAACAAGATCTCATGAGTGCCTTGAACCAGCCGGGCGGACAATTCTGAATGCACCCGCTGCTTTCCGTTGAAAATCTCAGCATTGGGTTTGGCAAGGGCGACCCCGTCGTGAAGGACGTCAGCTTTGCTGTGCAGCCAGGCGAAACACTCGCCTTGGTCGGGGAAAGCGGCTCGGGGAAAACGGTCTCTTGCCGGGCCGTGCTGCGCATCCTGCCGAAGGTGGCGCAGCTGCGCTCCGGGCGCATTTTGCTGAACACCCGCGGCAGCGAACTTGACCTTGCGACGCTCGACGAACGGCGGATGCGCGACGTTCGCGGCAATACCGTCGCGATGATTTTTCAGGAGCCTATGCGCTCGCTTTCGCCGCTGCACCGGATCGGCAATCAGGTGTCCGAAGTGCTGTGGCTGCATGGCCGCAAGTCCGAACGCAAGGCACGCAAGGAGGTTCTTGAATGCTTTGAGCGGGTCGGCTTCCCCGATCCGGAACGCACCTACAGATCTTATCCCTTCGAACTGTCCGGCGGGATGCGCCAGCGGGCGATGATCGCCATGGCCATGGTGGCCAAGCCGGACCTGCTGATCGCGGATGAGCCGACCACGGCGCTGGACGTGACCACACAGGCCCAGGTTCTGGGGCTGATGAAAGAGTTGCAGCGCGAAACCGGTATGGCGATGATCCTGGTCACTCATGATCTGGGGGTGGTTGCCAATATGGCAGAGCAAGTGGTGGTGATGCACAAGGGCCGGGTGATGGAATCCGGCCGTGCGGAACCGATGCTGCGCACCCCTGCCCACCCCTACACCAAGGCCCTGTTCAACGCTGCACCGGAAATTCCGGATGAAGCGGTCGTCGCCATCCCGCCGTCACGCGATGACCTGATCATGGAAATGAAGTCGGTCTCCAAGACCTACACATTAAGAGCCAGCAAGGGCTGGCAAGCTCCGACCCTGATCCATGCCTGCCGCGAGGTTGATTTGCGGTTAGCCCGCGGGAAAACCCTGGCAGTTGTCGGTGAAAGCGGCTCGGGCAAGACCACAGCCGCACGAATTGCCTTGGGGGCAGAGCTTCCGGATCCCGGCGGCGAGGTGCTGTTCCGCCCTGATCCGGATCAGCCGGCGGTCACCGTGCACAGCATGGACCGCGCCGCGCGCACCGCCTTTCAGCGGCAGGCCCAGATGGTGTTCCAGGACCCTTACTCCTCGCTTTCGCCCAGGATGCGCATTCAGGATACTTTGGCCGAGCCGCTGGACATCCATCGCATCGGTTCTCGTGCCGAACGCCGGGACAAGGCGGCGGACATGCTGCGGCTGGTCGGCCTGTCGCCAGACATGCTGAAACGCTATCCGCACGCATTTTCCGGCGGTCAGCGCCAGCGGCTGTCGATCGCGCGCGCTCTGATGCTGGAGCCGGCGCTGATCGTCTGCGACGAGCCGACCTCGGCGCTGGATGTTTCAGTGCAGGAGCAGATCCTGCTGCTGCTCGAGGAAATCCGCGACCGGCAAAACCTGTCTTATCTGTTCATCAGCCATGATTTGGCCGTGGTCGCCCGCATCGCAGATGAAGTCGCCGTGATGCGGCGCGGGTTGATTGTCGAGCAGGCACCGCCGGAAACCTTGTTCTATAATCCTCAGCACCCCTACACCAAGGCGCTGATCGCAGCCCAGCCGGAACCCGATATCGACCGGCCCATCGACTTGAAACTGGTGGCCCAGGGCGCAGGCGCGCCGGACTGCTGGCCCGAGGAATTCCGCTTTAACGGATCTGATGCCCCGCGACTGGTAAACCTGAAACACCTGGAACCCGGCCATAAGGTGCGCTGCCATGCTTGATGCCCTGAAACCCCTTTTGACGGCTGCCTTCTGCCTTGCCCCGCTTTCGGCCCTGTGCGGCCCCGAGGTCCAGGAAAGCAAGTTCTGGAGTTCCGAAGTCAAGGCGGGCTATCTGCCCCCGGTGGCCAAACGCCTGCCAGAGGTGCCGCTGGTGGTCGACCTGGCAGCCAAGGGCCGGGACTTTGGCACCGAAGGCGGCACGCTGAACACCATGGTGACCCGTTCCAAGGATATCCGCCAGATGGTGGTATACGGCTATGCCCGCCTGGCGGGCTATGACGAACGCTACCGCCTGCAGCCTGACATTCTGCTGGGCTATGAGAACGAAAGAAACCGGCGTTACACCCTCAAACTGCGTCGCGGCCACCGCTGGTCCAGCGGCGATCCCTTCACCTCTGCCGATTTCCGCTACTGGTGGGAGGATGTCGCCAACCACGAGCTGCTCAGCCCGGCCGGTCCGCCGGATTTCCTGCGCGTCAACGGCAAGCTGCCGCGCGTAAGCTTCCCGGACGAAGCCACAATCATCTACGAATGGGACGACCCGAACCCCAGTTTCCTGCACATGCTGGCCCAGGCGCGCCCGCCTTTCATCTACCGGCCTGCAGAATACTTGAAACAATTCCACGCCGATTACGCCGACCCGGATGCGCTGGAAGAGGAAGTCGACTACGCCCGCGTCAAAAGCTGGGCCGCGCTGCACAACAAATACGACAACATGTACAAGCTCGATAACCACGAGCTTCCGACGCTGCAGCCCTGGATCAACGCCTCGCCAGGCAAGAAGATCCGCCATCAGTTCGTGCGCAATCCCTATTACCACCGGATCGACAGCCGCGGCGTGCAGCTGCCCTATATCGACACCGTGGAAATGGAAATTGTGACCGCCGGGCTGGTAGCGGCTAAGTCCAACGCAGGGGAAGCCGACCTGCAGGCCCGCGGTTTGGGGTTCCGGGATATCCCGATCCTGCGCAAAGGCGAAAAAGACGGCGCAAACTACAAGACTTATCTTTGGGGCTCCGGTGCCGCCTCGCAGATCGCGATCTATCCGAACCTGAATGCCAAGGATCCGGTCTGGCGCGAGGTGCTGCGCGATGTCCGGGTGCGCCGGGCGCTGTCCCTGGCCATCAACCGCCGGGCCATCAACCGGGCGCTTTATTTCAATCTGGCCAAGTCCGGCGCCATGACGGTGCTGGAGCAGAGCGAATTTTTCGACCCCGCCCTGCGTGCCGCCTGGGCGGATTTCGACCCGGAGCAGGCCAACCGGCTGCTGGACGAGGCCGGTCTTACAAAGAAAGACGCCTACGGCATCCGCTATCTGGCCGACGGGCGGCTGATGGAGCTGGTGGTGGAAACAGCCGGTGAGCGTCAGGAAGTCGAGAATGCACTTCAGATAATCTCGGACGACTGGCGCGATGTCGGGGTCAAACTGGTGATGCGCCCGCTGGACCGCGACATCCTGCGCAACCGGGTGTTTTCCGGCAACACCATGGCGTCTGCCTGGTTCGGCTGGGACAACGGCTTGCCGCAAGTCTATACCTCGCCTGCCTATCTGGCGCCAACGGACCAGGTGTTCCTGTCCTGGCCGAAGTGGGGCCAATTCTATCAAACCGGCGGCGACGCAGGCGAGCCGCCAGACATGGCTCCGGCGCAGCAACTGATGGATCTGATGCAGGACTGGAACATGGCGACGACAGATGCCGAGCGTGCCGCCGCCTGGCGCGCCATGCTGCAGATCCACGCCGATCAGGTCTATGCCATCGGCGTTGTGGCCGCCGCACCCCAGCCCGTCGTGGTCAGCAATCGCCTGCGCAATGTGCCCAAACAGGCAATATGGGCCTGGGACCCCGGCGCCCATTTCGGCCTTTACCGTCCGGATGAGTTCTTTTTTGAGGATGGCCAGGGCTGATGGAAATTCTGCGTTACGCCATTTACCGGTTTGGCACCATGCTGCTTACGCTTCTGGTGGTGTCGGTGCTGGTCTTTGCCATCATCAACCTGCCGCCGGGCGACTATCTGTCGAACCAGATTGCCGAGCTGCAGGCCACCGGCCAGTCCGCAGGCGTCGCCAAGGCGGAATTCCTTCGGCAGGAATATGCGCTCGATAAACCGCTGTGGCAGCAATACATGATCTGGATGGGCTTCATGCCCGGCCCGCACGGGTTCTCCGGCATGATTCAGGGAAATTTCGGCTGGTCATTCGAATTCGACAGCCCGGTTGCCGATATCGTCGGCGACAGCCTGTGGCTTACAGTTCTGGTAAACCTGTCCGCCGTGGTTTTTGTCTATGCAGTGGCGCTGCCGCTGGGGGTGCTGGCTGCCGCGCGGGCCCGCACCTGGATTGATTACACCTCGGCTTTCATCGGTTACCTGGGTCTCGCTACGCCAAACTTCCTGCTGGCGCTGATCCTGTTCTACTATGGCCACCGCTGGTTCGACCTGCCGATCGGCGGGCTGATGGCCCCCGAATACGAAGGCGTGCCGATGAACTGGGACAAAGTGAAGTCCATTCTCGTCCACCTGATCGTTCCAACCTTCGTGATCGGCACCGCCGGTGCGTCCGCGATGATGCAGCGGCTGCGCGCCAACATGCTGGACGAACTGGGTAAACCATATGTGGAAACTGCCATCGCCAAGGGCATGAAACCCTCGCGGATGCTGGCCAAGTATCCGCTGCGCGTCGCCTTCAACCCCTTTGTCGCCGACATCGGCAACCTGCTGCCGGCCATGATCTCAGGCTCGGTGCTGGTGTCGGTGGTGCTGGGGCTGCAAACCATCGGGCCGACCCTGCTGACGGCGCTTAAAACCCAGGACATGTTCCTGTCGGGCTTTGTGTTGATGTTCGTCGCTTTGCTGACGCTGATCGGCACCATGGTTTCAGATGTTCTGCTGGTGCTGCTTGACCCGAGGATCCGGTATGAGGGGCGCGGCGCATGACCCGGCTGCCTGATGGACGTTATGTCGATGACGAAGCTTTCGACCCGCAGGCCTCGCTGCTGGAGCTGGAGCGCAAGGACCTGGACGCGCCGAACTGGCTGCTGGTCTGGCGCAAATTCAAGACCCACAAGCTAGGGTTGATTTCCGGCCTGTTCCTATTGATCGCCTACCTCATGATCCCGTTCGCCGGCTTCCTTGCGCCCTACGGACCAAACCAGCGCTTTTCAGAGCATCTGTATTCCCCGCCGCAATCGATCAAGCTGTTCCACGAAGGCGAATTCGTGGGCCCCTTCGTTTATCCAATGACCTCCGAGGCCAACCTGGAAACCTTCCAGTGGGAGTTCAGTCCCGACACCTCGCGCCCGCTGAAGCTTGAATTCTTCTGTGAGGGCAAGACCTATAAACTGGCCGGTCTCATCGAAAGCAACCGCCACCTGTTCTGCGCAACCGAAGAGGCGACAATCTTTATCCTGGGGTCCGACCGGCTGGGCCGCGACATCTTCAGCCGCGTTTCCTATGGTGCGCAGCTGTCGCTTACTGTGGGGCTGATCGGCATATCCGTGTCCTTTGTGCTCGGTATCTTCTTTGGCTCGCTGGCGGGGTATTTCGGCGGCAAAACCGATTGGCTGATCAACCGGGTGATCGAAGTTCTGCGGTCCCTGCCCGAGCTGCCTTTGTGGCTGGCGCTGTCTGCCGCGGTGCCCTCGAACTGGTCGCCGGTTGCGGTGTTCTTTGTCATATCGATCATCCTTGGCATTCTCGACTGGCCGGGGCTTGCAAGATCGGTGAGGGCAAAATTCCTGTCCCTGCGCGAAGAGGAATACGTGCGCGCCGCCGAAATGATGGGCGCATCTTCAGGCCGCGTCATCCGCAAGCATCTGCTGCCAAATTTCATGTCGCATCTGATCGCCTCGGCCACCCTGTCAATCCCGGCGATGATCCTGGGCGAGACCGCGTTGTCATTCCTCGGCCTTGGCCTGCGCGCGCCGGCGGTCAGCTGGGGCGTGATGCTGAATGACGCGCAAAACCTGGCCTCGATCGAAATCTACCCTTGGACCGCGATCCCGATGCTGCCGATTGTGATTGTCGTTCTTGCATTTAATTTCCTCGGTGACGGGTTGCGCGACAGCCTGGATCCTTACCAGCAATGACCCTGCTCACTGCCCTGCCGGCGCCTGGCAGCTACCGCCTGACCGGCGCAGGACACTGGCGCAGCGCCTTTGCGGTTACGGAACTTGCCAATGCCTCAGTCGCCGCCGTGGGGCTGGAGCTGGCGCGGCTGGTAAAGGCCCTGAACCTTGCGCCCGTTGCACCGGACGTCACGGTGGACCAGCGCCTGGCATCACTTTGGTTCAGCTATAGTTTCCGCCCCGAGGGCTGGGAACTTCCCAGCCTGTGGGATCCGGTGGCCGGCAATTATGAAACCGCAGATGGCTGGATCCGCCTGCACACCAACCTGCCGCACCACCGGCAAGCTGCCTTGAAAGTACTGGACTGCGCAGGAGACCGCGCGGCCGTGGCAATTGCCGTGAAACAATGGCAGGCCAGTCATCTCGAAAACGACATCATAAACGCAGGAGGTGTGGCCGCCGCCATGCGCAGCCGAGCGGCTTGGCTGACGCATCCGCAAGGTCTTTCTGTGGCGGCGGAACCGCTGATCCTATGGCAGTCGCCCCGTGTCATCCACCTGCGTGAGCGGCCAATGGCAACAGCCGAACGCCCGCTGGCTGGACTGAAAGTGCTGGACCTCACGCGGGTTTTGGCCGGTCCGGTTTCCACCCGCACTCTGGCCGGATTTGGCGCCGATGTGCTGCGTATCGACCCGCCCGGCTGGGACGAACCTGGTGTCATCACCGATGTTGCGCTGGGTAAGCGCATGGCTTCCCTGGATCTGCGCAATACAGTGGACCGCCAGCAGTTTGAGGCGTTGCTGTCCAAGGCCGATGTGCTGGTGCATGGCTACCGTCCCGGTGCGCTGGATGGTCTGGGCTACGGCGCGGACGCCCGCCGCCGGATCGCTCCCAATGCGGTTGAAGCCTCTCTGGATGCCTATGGCTGGACCGGCCCCTGGGCCCAGCGGCGCGGTTTTGACAGCCTAGTGCAGATGAGTGCAGGCATCGCCGATACAGGCCGCGTCCAGGCCAAGGCGGACGATCCGCACCCTTTACCGGTACAAGCGCTGGACCATGCCACGGGTTATTTGATGGCAGCAGCGGTGCTCTCGGCCTTGGCAACTGCAGCCCAAAGGGCGGCGGTGCCCGCAGCGCATCTATCGCTTGCCCGCACCGCAGAACTGCTTGGTGGAATGCAGAAATGTGCCAAAGGACCGTATGTCGTCAAACCGGCACACAGCGACTTCACCCAGGAGATAGAAAACAGCGGCTGGGGGCCGGGCCGCCGCCTTGCTGCGCCGCTTGCCCTGGACACCAGCAAAATGCGCTGGGGCCGGCCCGCCTCCCATTGCGGCAGCGCCCCGGCATGCTGGCCGGAATAACCAATGGAAATGGGGCGCTGCCCCTCTTGGCTTGCAACCAGTTCACCCCGGCAAATTCTCAACCAGAACAAAACCGGATTCCGCAGCGGCGGCTTCTTTCTGGGAGAAATACCTCCGCCGGAGGCAGCGGCGCGCGCCAGCGCGGCGCCACGCCCAACCCCAAGCGGAGCGCGCTAGCGGTCCAGCGCGGGGGCGGGAGGTCGCCGGTCAGGCATCTGCTCAGCGGTCATCGCCGCCCGGGCCGCCCATCTCGTCCAGAAGATCGTCGTCAATCGCCGCCTGCACTGCCCCTGCGGCAGCCTCTTTCTGCTTCGGCGTCATCTCATCAGCCTGGTCCGGCGCCAGCCGCACGGTGACCTCGCGATGAGCAAATCTGATGCCCTCGCGGGCAAACAATTCACGGATCTCCTGGTACACCCGTTTGCGGACAATCCACTGATCCCCCGGTTTGGTCATGAATTTCACGCGGATAATCATCGCTGAATCCTGCATCTCGATCACACCCTGGGACTTCAGCGGCTGAATAAAGGTATGTCCGACAACAGGGTCATCCATCAGCTTCTGGCCAAGCTTCTTGATCAGCTTGCGAACCTTCTCCACGTCAGTGTCATAGGTCACGCGCATCGGCAGTTTCATCATTACCCAATCACGCGAGTAATTGGTCAGAACCTTGATCTCGCCAAAGGGGATCGTGTGCAGCGCCCCGAGGTGATGGCGCAGCTGGAAAGACCGCACCGAGATCTTCTCGACCGTGCCCTTCACGTCGCCGATGTCGATGTATTCGCCCTTGCGGAAGGCATCATCGATCAAGAAAAAGGCGCCAGAGAAAATATCCCGCACCAGCGTCTGCGAACCAAAGCCAACCGCAAGACCGACAACACCGGCACCGGCGAACAGCGGGCTGACATTAATACCCAGTTCCAGCAGAACGATCAGCACGATCGAGACCAGCACAACCGCCAGGATCGTTCCCCGGAACAAGGGCAGCAAAGTGGCCAGACGGCTGGCCCCCCCGGCCCCGCCTTCATCACCCAGCTCTGCCTCCGAAACATCGCCGGCTTCCTCATCGATCTTGCTGTCGATCCAAATCCGGAACAGGTGATAGACAATAAAGCCGATGAACAGGATCACCGTCACATCGATCACCCGTTCAGCCGCAGTGGTTTCGGTCCATTGGGCGTCCGGGTTCCAGACAATCACCAGTGAATAGGCCCCGACTACAAAAGCCAGAATGCCTGCCACTCTGCGGGCAAGATCCTGGTACGTGCCAATAGGATGTCTTGCGGCCGGTGCATCTGCGGCTTCCGCAGCGGTCTCCGCCTCATCCGGAGCAGCCTCTTCCCCCCGTTGCTCCGAAATACCCTCTGCTTCCGTGGCGGCACCTTCCTGCCCGGTTGCTGCCATGGCAGCCTGCATTCGCCGGGTGCGGTTGAAATAGCGCTCGATGAAGTAGTTGATCGCGCCATAGACAATCAGGATCGTGGTCAGAACGAAATAACTGCCCGCCATCAACGGGATCGAAATATCCTTTTCCAGCACCAGATCAAAGGCCAGCTTAAGCCAGCCAAAAGCCATGTAAGCCATCAGAACCGGCGCCCAGGCAACTGCCAGAACACGCACCAGCCAGGAACATTTTTCCGGCACGCGGCCGGCACGGATGGCATTGGATATGGCGCGCCCGTTGACCAGCACCATCAGCAGGTTGCCCAGCATCCCGACCAGTGCCAAAACCCCGTATACCAGTGCATAGACATTGTAATTCAGGCCGAAATCGCCGACCCAGGTGGCAAACAGCGTCGAGGAAATGTCATAGGTCGCCAGCAGGGACGCCCAGATATAGAGCCGTTTTGCGTCCCGGTCTGAAAACACCGGTATCCGGTACTGGGCCAGGAACGGCGACAGCACCATCCGCCACAGATCGGACACCGTGCGGGCCAGGAAAAACGCCGTGTAGACAGCAGTTGCCGTGAATTCGATTGAGGGGTCGCCCGAAGCACCGAAGATCAAATAGGAAATCAGCGCCGCAAAGACCATCGCAAAGACGGTCCCGCCAATCCCCATCAGGAACCGGTAGACCAGGAAGGGCATCTTTTCCTGATAACCTTCCGGGTTCTGCCGGATCCGCGCCACGACGAAACGCTTGGCAAAGCGCTTTCCGTAGATTTCCGTCGACAGCCAGCGGCCGATCAGCAGGAACAGCACGCTCCAGAACAGCACCTCGACATAGGTCATGATCCGGCCGTCCGGGCTGGTTTCCCGCAGGATCCATTCCACCTCCAGCCGCGAATAGGGCAGCGCCTCCAGGCGGCTGCTCAATTCAGCCCGGAAGGCGCCGACCCTGGATTGCGCTTTCATCAGCGCCGAGGGCTGCTCCATCGTGTCGGATGCAGGATGGTCCGCTGCCTGTTCCGCGTCCGGCGGCGCGTTCAGCAACTTGCCGCTGCTGTCCACCACGACCACACTGACACCGCTTTCCGCCGCCTGTTCGATCGCACGGGACAATGTATCTGCTCCGCTCGCTTCACTTTCCTGCGCGCCTGCGTGAGCGGCCAGGCCAAAACTCAGCAGGCCGCAAATGAGAACCCGGAACAAAACTTGCAGCATGACCGCCTATCCTTTTGGAAACTTGCGTCAAATTAACCACGCAGCGGAGCGTTGCGCAAATGGCGCGGACGCAATTTCCTGTGCGGCAGGCAACAAAGGCGCATGATTGCATGCACACAGGCTCCGGGCTATACCAATTCATATACCCGCCCCTTGGGCGGACTGCTGCAGAGACTGGACTGGCAAACACCCTCCGGGCTTGAGCGGCAGCAAAAGCAAACACTGACCGTGCCCCCGCCGCAACCGGCTTCTGGGGCGCGCAAACTGAGGCGGAAGATGGCGGAGCACACGAGCACGCGCCCGGGGACGAGCGGCAAAACCGGCTGGCCTGGTTCCTGCGCCGCCGGCCCCGGATTTCGGCCATCCGCCGCCCGGCAACCTGATCAGGCAACTCAATGACGACCGCAAGCACCACACCGGCAGCGGCGGGCACCCGCGGGCCGCGGATCATGTTCTACAGCCACGACACTTTCGGACTGGGGCATCTGCGCCGTTCACGTGCGCTGGCAGGTGCACTCACCTCAGCCAATCCCGACGCTTCGGCGCTGATCCTGACAGGTTCACCGGTTGCGGGGCGGTTTTCCTTTCCGACCCGGGTCGATCATGTCCGCCTGCCGGGTGTGATCAAGCGTACCGACGGCTCTTATGCCTCGCGCACCATGGGCATGAGCATCGAAGAAACTGCTGATCTGCGCGCTGCGCTGATCCGCTCTACAGTAGAGCAATACGACCCTGACGTGCTGGTGGCCGACAAGGAACCCACCGGCTTTCGCGGTGAGCTGATGCCGGCGCTGGACCTGCTGAAATCGCGGGGCCGCTGCAAGATGGTGCTGGGCCTGCGCGATGTGCTGGACGAGCCCGAAGTGCTGGCCGCCGAATGGGAGCGCAAGCACGCGGTTGAGGCCACCCGCGATTTCTATGATGAGATTTGGGTCTACGGGCCGCGGTCCGTGTACGATCCCACCGCGGGGCTGCCCTTCACCCCGCAGATGCAGGCCCGGATGCATTGGACCGGCTACCTGCGCCGCGATCTTGGCCAGGTGGGGGAACCGCCCGAACAGCCCTATTTGCTGGTCACTCCTGGCGGCGGCGGCGATGGCGAGATGATGGTGGACCTGGTGCTGTCGGCTTACGAAGCCGACGCGGAGCTCTCCCCGCGCGCCGTGCTGGTCTATGGCCCTTTCCTGTCCGGGGAAACCCGGGAGGATTTCGAGGAGCGTGTCGCCCGCCTGAATGGCAGGGTTACCGCAGTTGGCTTTGAATCACAGATCGAGACGCTGTTTGCCGGCGCCCAAGGGGTGGTCTGCATGGGCGGCTACAACACGTTCTGCGAGGTCTTGTCCTTTGACAAACCCGCCGTGATCGTGCCCCGCACCACGCCGCGGCTGGAGCAATGGATCCGCGCCAGCCGGGCCGAGGAAATCGGCCTGACCACCATGCTGGACGAATCCCGTGACGGCTGGACACCCCCATCCCTGGCCAAGGCGATCCGCGCGCTGGCCACCCAGCCGCCGCCCTCTGCCGCCGGCTCTGAGGGGCTGCTGGACGGGTTGGACTATGTCACCCGCCGGGTGGACGCACTGCTGCAGGACACACATCAGGAGGCCGCCGAATGAGCACGCCCCGCCCGCCGCTCGCGGTGGTGGTAAAGGGCTGGCCGAGGCTGTCCGAGACCTTCATTGCACAGGAACTGGTGGCCCTGGAGGCCGCTGGCCACGCGCTTGAGATCTGGTCTCTGCGCCACCCCACCGACATCAAGCGCCACCCGCTGCATGCGCAGCTGCAGGCGCGCGTGAACTACCTTCCCGAATACCTCCATGATGAGCCGGAGCGGGTCTGGCGCGCACGCACGATGGCGCAACAACTGCCCGGTTATGCTGAGGCCTACCGCATCTGGCGCGCCGATCTGCGCCGTGACCAGACACCCAACCGCATCCGCCGCTTTGGCCAGGCCTGTGTGCTGGCCGCAGAAATGCCCGCGGACGTGCTGGGGCTTTACGCCCACTTCCTGCACACGCCGTCCTCGGTTGCACGGTATGCCGCGATCATGCGCGGGCTGCCCTGGAGCTTTTCGGCCCACGCTAAGGACATTTGGACCTCGCCCGATTGGGAGCTTAAGGAAAAGCTCTCCGCCGCCCACTACGGCGCGACCTTCGGCGCCACCTGCACCGGCTTTGGCGCCAAACACCTGCAACAGATGGCCGATACGCCCGACCGGGTTGATCTGGTTTACCACGGGCTGGATTTGTCGCGGTTCCCCGCCCCCCCTGAACGCGGCCTGCGCCAGCCGCAGGATCCGATCCAGTTCATGTCCGTGGGGCGTCTGGTCGAGAAAAAGGGCTTTGACCGGCTGATCGCCGCTTTGGCTCTGCTGCCCTCAGGGCTTGATTGGCACTGGACCCATATCGGCGGCGGCGGATTGGGCGATTTGCTGCAGGGCATGGCTGAGGATGCTGGCATTGCCAACCGCATCACCTGGCGCGGCGCCTGCGACCAGCCCGAAGTGATCGAGGAAATGCGCCGCTCGGATCTGTTTGTGCTGCCCAGCCGGGTGGCTGCGGACGGCGACCGCGACGGGCTGCCCAATGTGCTGATGGAGGCGGCCTCGCAATCCCTGCCAATCCTGTCGACGCCGGTTTCTGCGATCCCGGAGTTCATCACTCATGGAACCCATGGCCTGCTGAGCGAGGACCGCCCCGAGACGCTGGCCGAGACCCTGCTGTATGCTGCCCGGCACCCGCAACGGCTGGCAGCAATGGCCGGCGCAGCACTTGTCCGCCTGCGCACTGATTTCGGCATGGATCCCGGCATTGCCCAGCTGTCCAGGCGGCTGCGTGCCATGCTGCAAGAAAGCTGACCGGCCATGCAGCCGGGAGCCGGAAAGCGGGTCGCCTTCTACGCACCGATGAAGCCGCCGCATCACCCGGTGCCGTCCGGCGACCGCGAGATTGCCCGCAACCTGATGGAGCTGCTCACCGCCAGCGGTGCGGAGGTGCAGCTGGTTTCTGACTTGCGGATCTATGACAAGACCGGCGATGCGGCGTTGCAGGCAAGCCTGCGCAATCAGGCCGAGGCCGAGGCTGAACGACTGATCCGCAACCTGCCCGGCGCCGGCCTCTGGGTCAGCTATCACAACTATTACAAGGCGCCGGATCTGATCGGCCCCGCTGTCGCCCGCGCCCGTGGAATTCCCTATGTGCAGATCGAATCCACCCGCGCCAAGAAACGCCTGACCGGACCATGGGCTGGTTTTGCTGTAGCGGCCCATGCCGCTGCCGACGCTGCCGCGGCGATCTTCTATTTCACCGAGCAGGACCATTTTGCATTGAACCGCGACCGCTGCGGCGCGCAGGCAGTGGCCCATCTGCCGCCCTTCCTGCCGCTGGATCAGCTGCCCGAAGCCTCGTCGCTGGACGGCCCGATGCTGACCGCCGGCATGATGCGTCCGGGTGACAAGCTGGCTTCCTACCAAATTATCTCGGAAATGCTGTCTCATCTGCCTGGCGATTGGCGGCTGGACATTGCCGGCGACGGCCCCGCCCGCAGCGAAGTCGAAGCACTGATGGCCCCTTACGGACACAAAGTGCGCTTCCTCGGCCAGCTTTCCCGCGCGAAGCTGGCTGCCTCCTATGGCAACGCCAGCCTGTTCCTTTGGCCGGGCGTGAACGAAGCTTTTGGCATGGTCTATCTGGAAGCCCAGGCCCATGGTCTGCCCATCGCAGCCCAGGACCGGCCCGGCGTGCGGGATGTGCTGCTGCCCGCTGGCTATCCCGCTCCGGATCAAGGGGCCGAGGCTCTCGCAGGTTTTACCGCAGGCTTGCTTGCAAACCCCGAACTGCGCGTTGAGGCTGGCAAGGATGCACGTGACCTCATTTTGTCCCGCCACCTTGCTCCCGCCGCTGCCCGGCAGTTCTGGGCAACCGTTCTGCCGCTAATGGAGACCCGCGTATGATCCGCCTCGCCCTTTTGCGTCATGGCCACACCGCCTGGAACCGGGCCGGCCGCATCCAGGGCCGCAGTGACATACCGCTGGATGATCAGGCCCGCAAAGAGCTGCGCGGCTACGCCCTGCCCGCTGACTGGACGCAGGCAGACCTCTGGTCCAGCCCGCTGATGCGCGCGGTGGAGACCGCAGAACTGATTACAGGCCGCGCCCCCAGCACCGCACATGAACTGACCGAAATGAACTGGGGCGACTGGGAGGGGCTGCATGGGCAGAACCTGAAGGCCGACCCGGCAAGCGGTTTCCGCGATATCGAGAACTGGGGCTGGCACTACCGCCCGCCCGGCGGTGAAACCCCTGCCGAGGTCTGGACCTGTATAGAACCCTGGCTGCGCAGTCTGACGCGGGATACAGTAGCGGTCTGCCACATCGGCATCATGCGGATGATCCTGGCACGCGCCCATGGCTGGGATTTCGACGGCCCCGCCCCCTTCCGCATCAAACGCAACCGGCTGTTTGTGGTGGAAATCAGCGGCGCCGCCCTTATGCCTTGGCCCGAACCGGTCCGGCTGATCCGCAAGGCCGCGCCATGAAAGTCCTGATCGCCGTAACCCATCTGCTTGGCACCGGCCACTTGGCCCGTGCGCTGACATTGGGCCGCGCTTTCACCGCTGCCAGCCATCAGGTTCAGGTGGTTTCCGGCGGCTTCCCTGCCCCGCAGCTCGACACGGATGGAATCGATCTGATCCAGTTGCCGCCGTTGCGTTCCGATGGAGTGGATTTCACCCGGCTGCTGGCAGTGGACGAAAGGCTGGCGGACGCTGCCTATTTGATCCGGCGCCAAGACGTTCTTTGTGCCGCTCTGAACGAAATGCAGCCCGATGTGCTGATTACCGAACTTTACCCTTTTGGCCGCCGCTCGCTGCGCAAGGAGTTTCTTGCGCTGCTTGATGCCGCCCATGCGTTGCCCCGGCGGCCGGTGATCCTGTCCTCTATCCGCGACATTCTCGCCCCGCCCTCCAAACCCGGGAAAGCGGACAAAGCCGATGCTGTAATCGCCCAATTTTATGATGCGGTTCTGGTCCACTCCGACCCCGCAGCAACAAAACTGGAGGCCAGCTGGCCGGTCACCCGCATGCTTGCAGGCAAGCTGCGCTATACCGGTTACGTTGCCCCTCCGGCTGCCGGCCTGCATCCGTCACAGGCAGGATCAGGCGAGGTTCTGGTCAGTGCTGGCGGCGGCAGCGTAGGAACGCCGCTATACCAGGCAGCACTTGACGCGGCAAAGCTGATGCCGGACACGCCTTGGCGGCTGCTGGTTGGCGGATCAAACGCCGCCCGGCGCATCACAGAATTTGCCAAAACAGGCTCCCCCGCCCTGCTGGAACCAGCGCGCAAGGATTTCCGCCAAATGCTCTCCCATGCCGCGGCCTCTGTCAGCATGTGCGGCTACAACACTGCTCTGGATCTGCTGCAAGCCGGCACGCCTGCGGTGCTGATCCCGTTTGATGCCGGGAATGAAACCGAACAGGGTCTGCGCGCCGCCAGCCTTGCGCCCCTGAACGGCGTCCAAGTGGTCAAAACCGCAGATCTCTCAGCTGAGACGCTATGCGCTGCGGTCAAGGCGGTATTGCACGCACCGCCGCGGGTCGCAGGCGGTTTCAGGTTTGACGGCGCCGCCCGGAGTGTGGAGATTGCCGCAGAACTTGCGGGAGGGCGCGAATGACACCGGATTGGAGCGGTCTGGACCGGGAACTTGAGCACTGGCAGACGGCAGGATTGACGCTGCCTTTGTGGTGGCGGGATGATGACGCGATGTCCCATTCAACCGAGCTGGAGCGTTTGGCAGCACTGTCTGCGGACCTGGACCTGCCGGTGCATCTCGCGGTGATCCCGCACGGCGTCACCCCGGATCTTGGCCGTTTTGTTGCAGATCATCCGCAACTGATCCCGGTGGTGCATGGCTGGACGCATCAGAACCACGCGCCCGCCGGCGAGAAGAAAGCCGAGTTTGGAGCGCACCGCCCGCTGGAGGAACTGCTGGACGATGCCGAGCGCGGCCTGATCTCTCTGCAAGAGATATTCGGCACCAGCCTGCGCCCTATGTTCGTGCCGCCCTGGAACCGGGTCTCTCCGGAAATGCTGACATGGCTGGCGGGTACCGGTTTCACCGCAGTTTCCACTTTTACACCGCGCAAAAGCGCCAAACCCGCCTCCGGCCTGCTGCGGGTGAACACCCACCTGGATCCCATCGACTGGAAAGGCGGCCGCAGTTTGCTGCCACCGGAGCAGCTGATTGCGCAAGTGGCGCGCCAGCTGCGCGACCGCCGGCTTGGCGATGCCGACAATGCAGAGCCTTACGGGCTGCTGACCCACCACCTGGTGCATGACGAGGCGGTCTGGAACTTTACCGCCGCTCTTGCAGTGCGCCTGCTGGATGGCCCGGCAGAGGCCTGGATCTATGACGAAAGGATGTCCTGAATGAGCCGTCTTGATTCCATGCTGCGCCGCCTAACCGCCCAGCGCGACGGGTTGAACTGGGCCGCAAATCAGGTCGCCCCGCTGGGCGGCGATGTGCTGGACATGGGGCTTGGCAACGGCCGCACCTATGATCACCTGCGTGAAACGCTGTCCAGCCGGCGGATCTGGGTCATTGACCGGTTGCTGCAATGCCATCCCTCCTGCGTGCCGCCGGAGCAGGATTTCCTGCAAGGCGAGGCAAAACCAATGCTGGAACGGCTGGCGGCTGAGGGGCGCAAAATCGCCTTGGCGCATTATGACTTCGGCTTCGGGATCAAGGAAAAGGACGTCGCCGAAGCCGCTGCCCTCTCCCCCGTCATTGCACAGGTCATGGCCCCTGGCGGCATCATCGTCTCCGGCCAGCCGCTGGTTGGTTTTGAAGAACTGGACGGCCCCGATGGCATCCAGCCGGGGCGCTATATGTTCTACCGGGCCGGCTGATCCGGGTCACCGCCCGGCCCGGAAGGCCGGGCAGCGCACGCCCCCGCCCCAAGAGGGCGGGCGCTCCTCCCGCTTCCGGATTCTGGGCCGCTCAGGCCACACGCTCCCCGCGCGACCAGACCCCGCGCAGGACCGGCGCGCCGGCTTTCAGCCGGAACCGGATCAGATCAGCGCGCTGACCGGTTTCCAACCGCCCGCGATCACTCAGCGCAACTGCATCGGCCGGCGCATGGGTTACCGTGCCCAGGCCGCGCGCCATGTCGCCCCACAGATCGCCCAGCTGAACTGCCGCCATCAGCAAAGCCGCAGGGACATAGTCTGACGAAAGAATGTCCAGCAACTCCAGCTCCGCCAGCTCATGCGCCGCCACATTGCCGGAATGCGAGCCGCCGCGGATCAGGTTCGGCGCCCCCATCATGACTTTGATCCCATCCGCATGACAGGCCTGCGCCGCCTCTACCGTTGTCGGAAATTCCGCCAGGCTGATGCCATGACGGGCTGAAACAGCCACTTGACCCGCTGTGGTATCGTCATGACTGGCCAGCACCGCACCGAACCGCCTGGCGGCTTTCACCGCCTCAGCTTCATGCACGTCGCCGTAGGTTTCGCGCAGCCCTTTCAGATGCGCGACATGGGCCTGAAAAGCCGCATCATCAAACCCATGCTTTCCCTTCACATATTGCTCAAGCTTTGCGAGATCGCGAAATTGCCGCTGACCCGGCGTGTGATCCATCAGCGAAACCAGCCCTACACGGTCCGCATCTCCAAATGCATTCAATTCATCTACCAGAGTATCACTGCAAACTTCGGCCCGCAGATGCAGAAAATGCGAGATCTTCAGCGCGCCTGCCGCCCGCAGCTCCAGCAGCTCGCTCGCCAGTCCGCGGGCATAGGCGCCATAGCGGCTTTCCCTGCGGCTGATCGACCCCACGCGCATGGCATCAAACACCGTGGTGATCCCAGTGCCCGCCAGTTCCGCATCATGGGCGATGATGGCGCTGGCATGCGGCCAGTCCACCTTGGGCCGGGGCTGGATGTGGCGTTCCAGATTATCGGTGTGCAACTCCACCAGCCCCGGGCAGACGCAGTCGCCCTCGCAGTCAATTGCGCCTGCCGGGATCGAAGCCCCTTCGGCAATATCAGTGATTTCACCGCCGGTGACCTTAACACTGCCTGTCCGGGTCTCGCCCGGCAGCACCAGCATGGCATTGGCAAGGATTAAATCTTCTGTCATCTGAACTTCACATCTTTCGAGCTATGGAAGGCCACGTTTAGGAGGCCAATGTGACATTCACGCGATACGCGATCTATTACGCCCCGCCTGCCGGGGCAGCATGGAGCCGGTTTACCGCCGGCTGGCTGGGCTGGGACATGGAAGCGGGTCTGGACATGCCTCACCCGCAGGTTCACGGGCTGGATGTGGCGGCAATCACCGATGTGCCGCGCAAATACGGGCTGCACGCCACCCTGAAACCGCCGATGCGCCTCGCCGAGGGGCAGACCCGTTCGGCGCTTGAAGACGCCTGCGCGGCGCTGGCCGCCACGCATAAACCGGTCACGCTGGACGGTCTGCAACTGGCGCGGCTGGGCCGTTTCCTGGCCCTGCGCCCTGCCGGAGACGATACCGCGCTGAAGGCGCTGGCCGCCGCCTGCGTGACAGAGCTTGACCGGTTCCGCGCGCCTGCCTCTGAGGCTGAGCTGGAGCGCCGCCGCGGCGCGGGGCTGCCCCCGGAGCAGGACGCAAACCTCAGCCGCTGGGGCTACCCTTACGTTCTGGACCAGTTCCGTTTTCACATCACCTTGACCGGCAAGCTGCCCAAGCCGCAGCTGCCCGCGGTGCAGGACGCGCTCGACACGCATCTCCTCCCGCTGCTGCCTGCTCCCTTCGTGATCCGGGATCTGGCGCTGGTGGGCGAAGCAGCGGACGGCCGGTTCCACCTGATCCATCGCTACGCCCTTTCCGGCTGAATGACGGCCAGCGCGGCCTGCACCGCCGCGCTGAGCGCACCGCTGTTGTCAATCTCATGCACACGGGCCAGCCCCTCAGGCAGCGGATTGGCGGCGCGCGTCAGACGGCGCCGCACCTCTTGCGCATCTTCCCGCCCGCGTGCCAGCAGACGGTCGGCCAGAACCTCCGGCGCGGCTGTCACTGACAGCACGATGAAATCCCCGAACACGTCCTGTGCCTTCAGCAGCACGGAACGCGAAAGGTTCACCAGCACGCCGCCCGATCCTTCCCGCAGCATTTCAATGTCGCGTGGAATGCCATAGTGCAGCCCGTGTGCCCGCCAGTGCAGGGCAAAGACCCCATTTTCTGCCAGCGCAGAAAACTCAGGTTCCGTAACCGCCTGATAGTCCTCTCCGCCCGCCTCTGGCGCGCGGGTGATAACCCGGCGCATCAGCCGCAGCTGCGGGCCGGATACCGCCAGGGCAGACATCAGACTATCCTTGCCCACCCCCGATGGCCCGACCACCGCGATGACGGGTCCCTTTTCAGAAGGCGCACTCATGCCGCGGCCTGGGGCGCAAAGCCCGACACATCCACGAACCGGTCGCAAACCTGCTGGCGCGCCGTCTCATCATGAAAAATGCCGATGATCGCCGCCCCGCGCGCCTTGGCACGTTCTATCAAACCCAGCACGATGGCGCGGTTCCTGGCATCAAGGCTCGCTGTCGGCTCATCCAGCAGCAGCGCCGGATAGCCATAGGCAAAGCCGCGGGCGATATTCACCCGCTGCTGCTCCCCGCCCGAAAATGTGGTCGGGCTAAGGCTCCACAGCCGTTCCGGAATGTTCAGCTGCGCCAGCAGCGAGGCCGCCGTATCACGCGCCTGTTCTATTGGCGTGCCAACCGCAAGCAGCGGCTCAGCCACCACATCCAGTGCCGGAACCCGCGGCACCACGCGCAGGAACTGACTGACATATCCCAGGGTCTCGCGGCGCAGCGCCAGAATCTCACGCGGCGCGGCTTTGGCAACATCCACCCCGCCGACCATCACACTGCCGGACGCTGCCAGATAGTTCCCATAGATCACCCGCATCAGGGTGGACTTACCCGCCCCGGACGCGCCGGTCAGGCCAACGCACTCGCCCGGCTTTACACGCAGCGTGGCGTTTTCCATCACCGGGATCACTGCGCCGCCCTGATTGTGCAGGGTAAAACTTTTGCTTACCTTATTCAGTTCAATCATCACCCTGTCCTCAGACTTGCAGCACGCTGGAGACCAGCAGCTGGGTATAGCCATGCTGGGGATCATCCAGCACCTGATCGGTCAGCCCGGTTTCAACCACATGGCCGTCCTTCATCACCATCAGCCGGTCCGCCAAAAGACGCACCACCGCCAGGTCGTGGGTGACGATGATGGCGCTCAGCCCCATTTCGCGAACCAGCCCCCGCAGCAGATCCAGCAATCGCGCCTGGACCGAGACATCTAGGCCGCCGGTCGGTTCATCCATGAACACCAGCCGTGGGCCGGTTACCAGATTACGGGCGATCTGCAGCCGCTGCTGCATGCCGCCGGAAAAGGCTGACGGACGGTCATCAATGCGGTTGCCGGAAATCTCCACCCGGCCCAGCCAGTCCGCAGCGCGTTCCCGGATCGCGCCATAATGGCGGTCCCCGACTGCCATCAGCCGTTCGCCGATGTTACCGCCGGCACTGACGGACATGCGCAGCCCGTCGCGGGCGTGCTGATGCACAAACGCCCAGTCAGTGCGGCTGAGCATCCGGCGTTCCGGCTCGGACATGGTGACGGTATCCACAGGACCATCACCGCGGGTGTCAAAGATCACCTCTCCCCGGTCCGGCGTCAGATGGCCCGCCAGGCTGTTCAGCAGCGTCGACTTGCCCGAGCCGCTTTCACCCACGATCCCCATCACCTCGCCGGGGTAGAGATCAAAGCTCACATCCGTGCAGCCGATCCGCGCGCCATACATTTTGGCAACGTTTTTCACTTGCAGCAAAGGTATCATTGCGCTGCCTCCTCACCCAGGTGGCCGGTATGGCCTGCGCCGCGCCGCGAGCGGCAGTAATCAGTGTCGGAACAGACAAACATCCGGCTGCCCGCATCATCCAGGATCACCTCGTCCAAATAGCTGTCTTCCGCCGCGCATAGATCGCAAGCGTGATCCGCTTTGCTGGCTTCAAACGGGTAGTCCTCAAAATCCAGTGAAACGACATTGGTATAGGGCGGCACCGCGTAAATGCGCTGTTCCCGGCCTGCGCCGAACAGCTGGATCGCCGCCATTTCCATCTTGGGGTTGTCGAACTTCGGGATCGGCGAGGGATCCATCACATAGCGCCCTTCGACCTTCACCGGATAGGCATAGGCGGTGGCAATCGCCCCGTGCTGGCTGATGTCCTCATACAGTTTCACATGCATCAGCCCGTATTCCTGCAAGGCATGCATTTTGCGGGTTTCTGTTTCCCGCGGCTCCAGAAACCGAAGCGGCTCCGGGATCGGCACCTGATAGACAAGAATCTGATCTTCGGTCAGCTCCGCCTCGGGGATCCGGTGACGGGTCTGGATGATGCTGGCCTTCTCGGTTTCCTCAGTGGTCTCAACACCCGCAGTCTTTTCAAAGAACTTGCGGATCGACACCGCGTTGGTGGTGTCGTCGGCCCCTTGGTCGATCACTTTCAGCGTGTCATCCGGCGTCAGCGTGGCTGCCGAGACCTGCACACCGCCTGTACCCCAGCCATAGGGCATCGGCATCTCACGGCTGGCAAAAGGCACCTGATAGCCCGGCACCGCCAGCCCTTTGAGGATTGCCCGGCGGATCATCCGCTTGGTCTGCTCATCCAGATATGCAAAGTTGTAGTCGTTCATTCCGCAGCCTCCCGTGCCGCCAGCGTCTCTGCCAGTTCCGCCGCTTCCCGGCGCAGTTTGCGGACAAGTTCCAGTTCGGATTGGAAATCCACGTAATGGGGCAGCTTGATGTGCTCCAGAAACCCGGTGGCCTGGATGTTGTCGGCATGGCTCAGGACAAATTCCTCATCCTGCGCAGGCGCGCCGACGTTGTCCTCGCCCAGTTCCTTCCAGCGCAGCGCGCGGTCAACCAGCGCCATGGCGATGGACTTGCGTTCTGACTGCCCGAACACCAGGCCATAGCCGCGGGTGAACTGCGGTGGCACCGTCTTGGAACCCTTGAACTGGTTCACCGTTTCGCATTCGGTCAGCTCCACCTCGCCGATCTCGATGGCAAAGCCCAACTCCGGGATTTCCATCTCCACCGGCACCGTGCCGATGCGCAGCTCACCGACAAAGGCGTGGTTGCGGGCATAGCCGCGCTGGGTGGAGTACGCCATGCCAAGGATAAAGCCCTCGTCCCCGCGGGTCAGCGACTGCAGCCGCACCGATCTGTTCGCCGGGAAGGACATCGGCTCGCGGGTCAAATCCCCCGGCCCAGTGTCCGAGGACGGCTCACGCTCGATAATGTCCTCGCCTTGCAGAAATCCGGTGATATGCGGCGTTTCTTCCATGCGCGGGTCGGCAACCGGAGCCTCGGGCACTTCGCCGTCCGCAGCCAGCTTAAAGTCCAGAAGCCTATGGGTATAGTCAAACGTCGGCCCCAGCACCTGGCCGCCCGGGGCATCCTTGAAGGTCGCGGAAATCCGGCGGTCGCAGGCCATCCCGCCGGTTTCCACCGGCAGCGTATAGCCGAACCGCGGTAAGGTGGTGCGGTAAGCGCGGATTAAAAAGATCGCCTCAATCAGGTCGCCGCGCGATTGTTTGATCGCCAGCGCCGCCAGATCCGGATCATAAAGAGACCCTTCCGCTATCACCCGGTTTACCGCCAAACTTAGCTGTTCGCGGATCTGGACAAGAGACAGCTCCGCCACATCCCTATCACCGCGGCGCTCTTCCGCCAGCCAGGCGTGGGCGTTGTCAATCGCCCGCTCGCCGCCTTTTACTGCAACATACATCGTTCAGGTCTCCGCGTTGATTTGGGTGGACCGGGGCAGCGCAGCCAATTGCGCCCCGCAGGTGAAAAAGAAGTCCATCCCCAGCGGGTAAAGCATCGCGTTGTTCTGCAAGGCTTCCAGCTCAGGCAGCGCCATCTTTGCGGTATCCTTGATACCGGGCCCGGACAGGACGGCATTGGGCGCGCCGAACGCCGGCACTTCCACAATCAGGGTGGCAGAGCGATCCGGATACTCCGGCGTCCCGATGCGGAAGCGGTCAAGCGGCATCAGCGCAGCCCAGCTGCCAAGGACAAAATCCGCCTGTTCCGCCGCCACGATAGGCGCGCCGGTGTGAAATGACAGCCAGCAGCGCAAGGCTTCGCTGTCCACGTCCGGGGCCAGATAGACACCGGTTTCCGGATCGCACAGGGTCAGCAGCAGGCTTCCAGCAGCAACCGATATCCCGTCGGGCGGTATGGCGCCGGTGATATCTTCGATCCGACCAGGCCGTGCCATCGCATTCATCGCTGCGCGAAACGCTTGGGCCGACACCACCGGCGGATTGCTGAACCCGCCGGCATAGGCCATATTCTGAGACTGCCGAGGCATCAGTCTTCCCCCCGCACCATTGTAAAAAACTCAACCTTGGTTGCCGCAGCCTTGGCGGCCCGGGCCGTCTTGCAGGCCTTGCGTTCGGCGGCCAGCGGTTCCAGCACTGCAGTACGCAGGCCCGCCGCCGCACCGGTCTGCATCAACGCGTCAATCTTGGCGGCCATTCCGGCCTTTGACTTGCTGCGGCCCTGCACATAGCCGTGACCAACCGTTCCGTCCTCCAATGACAGCGCACAGCGGGTGATGGTCATCTCACCCAGATTGAACGAGGCGCCGGACCCGCCAATCCGGCCCCGGACCATAACGCCGCCCGCCTCCGGCGCGCGCAGCCATTCACAGGCGGGATCGGCCCCGTATTCTTGCCACAGCTCAGCGAGCCGGACCTCATCAGCAGAGGCCAGCAAGCTCATCCAGCCCTTGCGGTCTTCTGTGGAAAATTCTTTGTTCATTTGTCTAAGCCTCTTGGCCAGGTTGTCTATATAAGCTATACAACTAGACAAATACTATCTGAGTCGCCCCTGCCGACGCAATCCAAGACTTGTGAAAGTTACATGACATGGCCCGCACCCCCGTTTGGAAGTCCATCGCCATTGCCCTGACAGACGACATCGCACAGGGCCGCTACGAGACTGGCGGCAAGCTGCCCGCCGAGGCGCAGCTGTCGGCCCGTTTCGGAGTGAACCGCCACACTGTGCGCCGGGCGCTGGCCGATATGGCGGAACAGGGCCTGGTGCACCCGCGCCGCGGCGCCGGAGTGTTCGTGGCGGCCAAGCCGACGGATTATCCAATCGGCAAGCGGGTGCGCTTTCACCAGAACCTGACCCGCGAGGGGCGCAGCCCTGCCAAACAGATCCTGATGCTGGAGACCCGCGCCGCGGCGCCCCGTGAAGCCAATGCGCTGCAGCTGGATCCCGGCGCCCAGGTGCATGTCTATGACGGCCTGTCCCTTGCTGACGGCCAGCCCATTGCCCTGTTTCAAAGCATCTTTCCCGCGGACCGGTTTCCGGGGATTCTGAACGCATTGAAAGACCTGCGCTCGGTCACGGCCGCATTGCAAGAACAGGGTGTTGAGGACTACACCCGCGCCGAAACCCGGATCACGGCCAAACTCGCCAACGCGACCCAGGCCCTGCATCTGAAGATAGCCGAAGGCAGCCCGATCCTGCGCACCACCGGCATCAATACAGATCCTGAGAACCGCCCCGTCGAGTTTGGCCGAACCTGGTTTGCCGGCGATCGGGTCACCTTGACCGTCGGCGGCGAGACCTGAAGCAAAAAGCTCCCGCCTGTTCCGGCGCATTTTGAAAATGCACCTCTCAGTTGGGCCGCGCGCCGCGCTGACGCGCGGCGCGCAACCACTTCGACCTCAATTGCAGTTTGTTCAATTGCAACGCCCCCTGGCGTGCGCAGCACGGCTGCCACGCCCAACCATTGCAGGGTATCTTTGATACCCGGAACGGGCGGGAGTACCACCGCAATGGAACAGGCCCCCGCTGACAGCAGAGGTTTAGCGTGCAGATCAAAAACCGCTATTGTTTGGCGTTGAACACAAACAGCGTCTCGCCATTGATCTGATACCCGTTGATCAGCTCTTGTGCTTTGTCAGAAACCAGCCAAGCCTCCAATTGCACCGCCAGGCTGTTCTTCACGTGACCATGTTTTTCCGGGTTCACCGGGATATAGGCGTATTGGTTGAACAGCACCGGATCGCCTGAAAACAGCAGCGCCAAGCCGCCTTTGTTGCCAAAGTTGAGCCAGCTTGCACGGTCCGACATGATGTAACCGTCCATGCCTGACGCCGTATTCAGAGCAGCCCCCATCCCCGCACCAACCGCGCGGTACCAGTCGCCGAAATCCTTAGGATCAAGGCTGGCCGATGCCCACAGGCTCAGCTCTTTCTTGTGGGTGCCGCTGTCGTCGCCGCGGCTGACAAAGGCGGTCTCTGCGCCTGCAATCTTCTGCAGCGCGCTTGCAGCATCCGCGGCACCGGACACGCCGGCCGGATCCGCTTTTGGACCAATGAAGACAAAATCATTATACATGATCTCGCGGCGGTGGGTGCCGTACCCGCCAGCCAGGAACTTTCCCTCAGCCGTCTTGGAATGCACCAGAATCGCATCGACGTCACCGGCTTCGCCCAGCCTGAGCGCCTGACCGGTGCCAACTACCAAAAGCTGCAGATCCAGACCAAGATCGTTCTTGATCTCCGGCAGCAGGATCCCGGCCAGGCCGGAATTGTGGAAAGAAGTGGTCACCGCCATCTTCATCTCTTCCGCAAGCACTGCCGTGGCCATTGCCATTGAGGCAACCGCACCAATAATCAGATGTTTCATTCTACAATATCTCCGTTCAGAAATGCGCGTCCCTGAGGGGTTCCGGGTCCGGCAAAGAAATCTTTTGCCGGGCTGAATTCATGAATGCGGCCCTGCAGGACAAAGATCACCTCATCCGCCAGCCGCCGGGCCTGGCCCATATTGTGGGTGGACATCACCAGCCGCGTGCCGCTTTCCGATGCATGGGCCAGAATATCCTCGATCTCGCGGGTGGCGCGGCCGTCCAGCGCCGCGCAGGGCTCATCCAGGAACAGGACCTGCGGCTCACGCACCAGGGCGCGCGCAAGAGCCAGCTTCTGCCGCTCACCGCCGGACAGCATAGTCGCTTGGCGCTCCAGGATTGCCCCCAGCCCCACCCGGCCGGCCCAATCCGCCGCCCGTGCACGCGCTTCCTTGCGGGCCAGGCCGGTCAACCGCAACGGATAGGCGATGTTCTCGATCACCGAGCGCCGCATCATCACCGGGGTCTGGAACACAAAGGCCTGGTGCTTTTGCGCCTCTTCCAGCGGGCAGGCCCACTCCAGGCTGCCGCCGTTCATCCGCACTATGCCATGCAGCATCTTCAGCAGCGTCGTTTTGCCCGCCCCATTGGGACCCACCACAATCGAGGTACCCTGCCCGCCCAGCGTCAGATCCACCGGCCCGACCAGAAGCTTGCTGCGGCGGCGCACCAAAGCGCCCTTGGCCACCAGCGGGAACATCTGCATCACCAACGCCCCTCGCTCTCCGTCCGGCCCAGCCAGTGGATCGCCAAATTGACTGCAATTGCCAGCGCGATCAGCACAAATCCCAGCCCCAGCGCCATGGCAAACTCGCCCTTGCCGGTTTCCAGCGCTATTGCCGTAGTCAGCACCCGCGTTGCGTGGTCGATATTGCCGCCCACCACCATGATCGCGCCAACCTCGCCAATCGCCCGGCCAAAGCCCGCCAGCGCCGCAGTCAGCAGCGCCCGCCGCCCGTCCCACAACAGCGCCCGAATGCGCTGCAGCTGGGTTGCGTTCATCGAGATCAGCAGATCGTGGTAATCGCTCCACAGTTCCCGCAATGACTGATGCGCAATCGAGGCTACCAAGGGCACAACAATGATCACCTGCGCGATGATCATCGCTGTGGGTGTGAACAGCAGGCCAAACACGCCAAACGGTCCGGCCCGCGACAGGAACACATAGACCACCAGCCCCACTACGACCGGCGGAAGCCCCATCAGCGCATTCAGCACCGCAATTGTGGCCCGGCGCAATCGGAACCTGCGCACCGCCAGAAACGCCGCCAAGGGCAGCGCAATGGCACAGGCAATCGCCAGCGCAGTCAGCGTCACCCGCAGCGAGCGCAGGGTGATTTCCACCAGATCCGCGTCCAGCGCCGCCAGCAGCCAAAAGGCCTGGCTCAGTCCTGCCCACAGATCATTCATCGCGTCCGGTCACTCTCCCAAAGGCCAACTGCCGGCCCGGTCTAACATGGCTTTGCGCGGCTCCAAATCACAGGAGCAGACGCCGGGACAGCCAAAAACGGCAATCCGGCTGGAAAATTCTGCCCCCGATACCCATTTGAGAAGTAACGGCTTCCCGAAGATGCCGCCTGTTAGCGCCAAATCACCGCTTTTGGCTGCAAAAGCCTTCTCGCGTGCTTGCGTGCGCCAAATGAACATGAAACAACCCCCGTCCAAAGTGTCCCCTTGGACGCAACTTTGAGGACTTGCCATGTTCGACCTGCAATCCATGCGGGATCAACTCGCCAGCCAGTATGATCTGGCGCCCAATCCTGCCCTTGCCGAAAAGATGACGGATGTTTACGCGCGGATGAACCGTGTGGTGAACCCCATCGAATGGGTCGCCCATGCGCCCTATGTTGCAGCCATCCTTGAGCTGAAAAAGCAGCGCAATGCGGTGATCCTGGCGCATAACTACATGACGCCCGAGATCTATCACGGCGTATCGGACGTGGTTGGCGACAGCCTGCAGCTGGCGATCGAGGCGGCAAACGTCGAGGCCGATGTGATCGTCCAGTGCGGCGTGCATTTCATGGCTGAGACCTCCAAGATTCTCAGCCCGGACAAGACGGTGCTGATTCCCGACATGGAGGCCGGCTGCTCGCTGGCGGAATCAATCACCGCCGAGGGCATCGAACAAATGCGCGCCAAATACCCCGGCGCACCGGTCGTGTCCTACGTGAACACAACAGCTGAGGTGAAAGCCGCATCTGACATCTGCTGCACCTCGTCGAACGCGGCACAGATCGTCGCGGCGCAAGACAGCCACACCGTGATCATGACACCGGACCAGTATCTGGCCCAGAACGTCGCCAAACAGGTGCCGCAGAAAAACGTGGTCTGGTGGGAAGGCTCCTGCATCGTGCACGAGCAATACACCGCCCAGGATCTTCGCGATTTCCGCGAATGGAATCCCGGCACGCGGCTGATCGCCCACCCGGAATGCCCGCCCGATGTGGTGAACGAGGCCGATTTCTCAGGCTCCACCAGCGGCATTCTTAAATACGTGACTGATGAAAAGCCGGAAAAGGCGATGCTGATCACTGAATGTTCGATGGCCTCGAACATCGCCGATCAGCTGCCCGAGGTGGATTTTGTCGGCCCCTGCAACATGTGCCCTTACATGAAGAAGATCACGCTGGAGAAAATCCTCTGGTCTTTGCACACCATGTCCGAGCCGGTCGTGGTCGATGAAGTTGTGGCCGAAAAGGCCCGTGTGGCGGTTCAGCGGATGATTGACCTCAGCCAGAAACTTGGCGTCTGATCTGTGATCGAAACCGGCCGCATTGTTATTGCCGGCGCAGGTCTTGGCGCGCTCTACGCCGCGCTTGAGCTGGCACCGCGGCCGGTTCTGGTGATCTCACCGGAAACCTTGGGCAAGGGCGCAAGCTCTGCCTGGGCGCAGGGCGGCGTCGCGGCAGCCATGGCCAATCATGACACGCCCGAGGCCCACGCCGCCGACACTCTGCAGGCAGGCGCCGGCACGGTCGATGCTAAGGTGGCCGCGATGGTCACACGGGTCGCGCGCGCGCATATCGTCGACCTGACCGACCTTGGCACGCCATTTGACCGCGATGCGGACGGCAATTATGTGATGAGCCGCGAAGCGGCCCATTCCGCCGCCCGCGTGGTGCGCGTAAAGGGCGACCAGGCCGGCGGCAAGATCATGCAGACATTGATTTCTGCCGTGCGCGCAGCGCCGTCCGTGCAGGTGCTGGAAAACACCCAGGCTGTGCGGTTGGAAACCGAAGGCAATACCGTTACCGGCATCTGGATCACCCGCGCCGATACGCCTTCTGCCCCGGTGCTGGTCAAATGCCCCGGCGTGCTGCTGGCCGGCGGCGGCTCCGGCGGGCTTTATGCCCATACCACCAACCCGCCCCGCATCCGCGGTCAGGTGATCGGTTTTGCCGCCCGCGCCGGCGCCCGCATCGCCGACCCGGAATTTGTGCAATTCCACCCCACCGCCTTTGACATCGGCGAGGACCCGGCCCCGCTGGCGACCGAAGCATTGCGCGGCGAAGGCGCGGTGCTGATCAACGCGGATGGTGAACGCTTCATGCTGGCTGAGCACCCGGACGCCGAACTGGCCCCCCGTGACATCGTTGCCCGCGCAATCTTCGCCGAAACCCAAGGCGGCCGCCGCCCGATGCTTGACACAACCGAAGCACTCGGCGCCGCGGTGCTGACCCGCTACCCCACGGTCGCAGAAACCTGCGCCCGTGCGGGCATCGACCCGGTGCAGAACCCGATCCCGGTTGCCGTCGCCGCACATTACCACATGGGCGGGGTCGAGGCCGACATGCAGGGCCGCAGCAGCCTGAAAAACCTCTGGGTCTGCGGCGAGGCGTCCTCCACCGGCCTGCATGGCGCCAACCGTCTGGCCTCTAACGGGTTGCTGGAAGCGCTGGTCTATGCCCGCAACGCAGCTCAGGACATCGCGTCGCTGGATACCCCCGTAAATGTGGATGAGATCCACCCGAGCTTCCCGCCGGGCGGACAGAATCTGGACGCTGCAGCGGTCAAAAACCTGCGGGAAACCATGACCGCGCATGCCGGCGTGCGACGTACCGCCCAAGGCCTGAAACAGGCGCTGGCAGCCATAGCCCGGCTCGAAGCCGGGCAGGCCGCAGACGAGAATTTCGCCAATATGTGCGCTACCGCCACGCTGATCACCGCCGCTGCGCTTCAGCGCAAGGAAAGCCGGGGCGGTCATTTCCGCGACGACTTCCCCACGGCCGACCCTGCGCAGGCCCACCGCACCCGCATCACCCTGGACGAGGCCATGGCGATCCGTGACCGGATTGCCCCCGGGCCGTGAAGGAGCCGACATGAGCACCCAATTCGCCACCCTGCCCGACTTGATCCTGGAACCGATGGTGCGTGCAGCGCTGATGGAAGACCTAGGCCAGAACGGCGACATCACCACCCGCGCTGTGATCCCGGCCACCGCCGCCTACACCGCCCGGCTTAACGCCCGCGAGGACGGCGTGGTCTCCGGCATGCAGATCGCCCGGATCGCCTTTCACCTGGTGGATACCGGGCTGAAGGTGGAAACGCTCCTGCCCGACGGCAGCCCCTGCCGTAAGGGCGACACGCTGATGACCATCGACGGCTCTGCCGCCTCGATACTGTCGGGCGAGCGTGTGGCGCTGAACTTTGCCGGACGGCTGACCGGTATTGCCACCCTTACTGCTGCCTTTGCCGCCGAGGCCAAGGGCACCGCCACCCGCATCACCTGCACCCGCAAGACCACGCCGGGCCTGCGCATCGCCGAGAAGCAGGCGGTTCTGCATGGCGGCGGTTACAACCACCGTTTCGGCCTGTCGGATGCCATCCTGATCAAGGACAACCACATCGCCGCGGCTGGCGGGGTGCGCGCCGTTCTGGACGCCGCCAAATCCAGCGTCAGCCACATGATGAAGGTGGAAATCGAAGTCGATACTCTGGAGCAGCTGACCGAAGTCATCGCCACCGGCGGTGCCGATGTGGTTCTGCTGGATAACATGGATACCCCCACCCTGGCCAAGGCTGTGGAGATCGCCAAGGGCCAGGTGGTGACCGAAGCCTCTGGCAACATGCGCCTTGACCGCATTGCCGAAGTGGCTGCAACCGGGGTTGATTACATTTCCTCCGGCGCGCTTACACATTCGGCGCGCACCCTGGATCTGGGCCTCGATTTCTAAGGCAGCCCCGAACCGCCGGATCATACCGCCGGGCCAGTGCCCGGCGTTATTCGTCAGCCTGGCGGTTTTTCCGGGCGGCCTCCAGCTTGCCTTCACGCAGCGCCTTGGGCGACAGCATCAGCACCGAAGAACCGCCATCAATATGACGCACCTCATAGCCCTGCCCCTCCAGCAAGCCGCCGCGCAGCTCCCCGGGCAGGCCGGCACAGGCTTCAGGCCGGCTTTCGCACATCACGATGTCCCGCCCCGTCAGGTAATTCAGCCGGAATTCGACTGACTGATCCTTTTGCAGGTCCGACTTGTTGGCCGCTTCCAGGGACAGATAGGTTCCGGTGACATAAACCGTCCCCTCCCCGTCAGCCAGCTCTGCCGCCATGTCCTGGCTCAACCGGTTCCATTCGGTAGAGAAATAGTGGGTCAGCCCGGCAAAGATCACATACAGGGCCGTGAAGCCAAACAGCAGGTTGCGGCTCAGCCGGGCCCGCCCGCCGTCACGCAGCTGAAGGGCGAACAAGCCGACAAAGACTGCGCCAAATGCCCACAGAAACCCGCCGGACCGCACCGGCATGTCGATGCCGCTGCGAATGACCTGCAGGCAGATCAGCGCCAGCCCCAGCCCGGCTCCGGACAGCATGTACAGCGCCCGCCATTTGTCCCGGCTCCACAGGGCCCACACGGCACAGCCAAGCACCGCAGTCTGAAGCAGCGCCAGCCCGGTGATGCTGTAACCGCCTTTCAGCACCAGGTTCACCAGGAAATCCGCGGCCAGTTTGGAATTTTTCAATGCCGAGGCCAGATCCGTCGCAGGGCTGGGATTGCGCCAGTCTGCCATCGGCACGCCGAACACCCCGTGTTCGGCATAGTTCAGCGCGTAGATTGCCAGCATTCCAAGGGCAAAGCTGGCGATGAACAAAATCAGCAAACCCGCGAGATCCTTTGCCGAACGCGCGGCGTCTGCGCGGGTCAGGCTCATCGCGAGGATCAAAAACGGGTAGGTCGTATAAGACATCAGCGCCGCCGGAACAAAGACCAGCATCAGCCAGCGGCACGCCCGTTCGCTCAGCCGGGTGGCAAGCCAGCCATAGAGCGCCAGAATCGCCAGCCCCGGAAGCAATGTGTTGAACCACAGCGAGATCAGCACCGATGGCAGACACAGCCCGGCAATCAACGCTACCATCACCCGCTGCCAGACCTCAGCTTGCCGACCAAGAGCATTATGCACCAGACAGCCCAGATAGATCGCCCACAGCAGGTGGTAGGCCAGGAAGTTAACCCAGGCCGGCGTCACTACGCCGCGCAAATGCCACAGATAGTTGACCCAACGTCCTTCGGTCAGAGTTTTGGAATAGAACAATGATGGATCCGCCAGCAGCGCCGGATAGTCGTCATGCCGGATCATTGGATCATGCAGTTGGAACAGCGCGGCCAACAGCATCAAGGCAAAGACCGCAGCTACCGTTACCAGCAACTGCGGCACTGCAGGTCGCCCCGTAGCAGTACTGCCGGCGGTGGCAAGTGTCATCCTGCCGCCTCCTGCAGGCGGCGTGCACGGCGGGCCAGCACCGCAGCGCGGCCCTGGGCAATTCTGGTGACCACTGGCTGCGGCATCAGCGAGACGATCCCCCTCCGCATCCGCCAGCCGAGGCTGCCAGCCAGCGGCACGTTCTGTCCAGCCGGTACTTCCGCAGCCAGCACCGCCTGCGGCAGGTTTTTTCGCCCAGCGGCATTGGCGTATAGAACGGTGTTATAGCGGTACCAAGGCTCGACGCCGTCGATGTCCTTCAGTTGGGGCCGGGCAAAGTCAAAGGCAGAGAAGCCGCGCGCGGCAAACATCTCCTGCCAGAATGACAGTGGCTTTTCGTTGATGTGAAATTCCCCTCCCTGCCCCGGCACCGCGGCTGAGAAAAGAACCCGGTCGGCGTGGCAGGTCAGGCTATCCACCAGCCGCTCCGAGGCCGCCTCGGGCAGATGCTCACCCACTTCCAGGCTTTGCGCCAGGTCAAACTTGCGTTTCAGGTCAAAGGGTTTGGTCAGGTCAGCTGCGTGAAACTGCTCACGCGGGATTGCCAGCCGGTCGCGATCTACATAATCGCCATCAACGCCGGCCACATCCATCACACCGGCCTTGATCCATTCGCTCAGCCAAACGCCACGGCCGCTGCCCAGATCCAGCACACTGCCCGCTTGCAGATGCGGCTGCACCACCGAAATCATCGCCTGCGCCGAAGATCGCGCGCCCTGGTCGATGTAATCGTAAAACTCGTTGGAATAGATATGGGACATAGTTGCTCCGATCGATTGTCAGCCAGCCGCGGCATACACCCAGAGGCGGAAGATGATAAAATTCTGAACCGGCAGGATCACCGTGACGGCAGCGGCGGACAGCCAATCCGCCCAGCCCAACGCCGGACCGATCACACCGGTGATCAGCGCCGAGACGGCAAATCCCGCAGCGATGGTGCAGGAAAAGCGCAGCATCTGCTCCGGCATGCCCAACGGGCGGCGAAAGGTCCAAGCCGTTTGCAGTACATATTGAACAGCGACAGCAACGGCAAAGGCGAGCACATTTGCGGACGCCTGTGCCAGCCCCGATGCCAGCAACGCGGTATAGCCCAGCACATAAAGCCCCGCGACCGTCGCGCCCACAATCGAGAACCGCAGAACCTGACCGGAATCGCCCCCCAAAACAGCCATCCTTACGATGCTTCCTTGTGCCGGGGGGCCGTTTCGATGTTCACCGGATCAGCCGCCGCCGCAGTGCCGGTTTCTTCCGACAAAAAGTACATGGGCCGCTGCTTGCTCTCCATATAGAGCCTGCCGATGTATTCCCCCATGATCCCCAGCGTCAGCAGCTGAATGCCCGAGAAGAAGGAAATCGCCAGCAGCATCGACGCCCAGCCCGGCGCGGTGTTGTGAAGGATCAGCGACAGGAACACATAGACCGCCATCAGGAAAGTCACATAAAGGCTCAGGAACGCCAACCGCGTCGCCATTTTCAGCGGCTTGGTGGAGAACCCGGTCAGCGCGTCCGTCGCAAAGCGCAGCATGGCCCGGAACGGGTATTTGGTGACACCGGCAACCCGCGCATCGCGCACATATTCCAACCCGATCTGCTTGTAGCCTGCCCAGGCAAACATGCCGCGGATGAACCGCGCGCGCTCGGGCATTGCCAGCACTGCGTCCAACGCGCGGCGGCTGACCAGACGGAAATCGCCGGTGTCCTTGGGGATATCCACATCCGACAGCGTATTCAGGAAACGGTAGAACCCATAGGCCGTGATCTTCTTGAAAAGGGTCTCCCCCTGCCGTTCAGCCCGGCGCCCGTAAACCACGTCATAGCCGCGGTCCATCATCATCATCATGTCCGGCAGGATTTCCGGCGGGTCCTGCAGATCGGCGTCCAGCATAAAGACACGCGCGCCACGCGCAGCCTCCAGCCCCGCAGTCAGCGCCACCTGATGACCGCGGTTCGCCGACAGGCGGATGCCGCGCACCACAGGATATTTGGCATGGGCCGCCTCTATCGCCGCCCAGGTTTGGTCGCTGGATCCGTCATCCGCCAGGATGATCTCGGCGTCCTGCGCCCATGGTTCAATGGCCTGCACCAGCCGCTCCACCAGCATGGGGACCGACTCTTCTTCATTGTAGCAGGGCACAACAACGGAAAGCTGCACTTTCTCGCCCCCAATACTGTTTGTTAACCGCTCGTTAACCAAGATACTGGCCCGCACGGCCAAGGCAACGGCAGCCCGCTGAGGGTTTAATTTGCAATCAAATGGTTAAAGGCCTGTGTGTTTTTGGTAACGCACTATGTCAAAACCAAGGCAAATGCGGACGAATTGCCGAAAACCCGCCCGCATCCCGCCCTGGATTACAGCACGCCGCGCGGAATCACTTCCTGCCATTCCTTGGTCAGGAGCACTTCCCTGTTTGCGCCCTCATAGGCCGTCACCCGGCGCCAGAGGTAAAAATTCTCCCGGTCGCAGGTCACCTTGTTTTCAGTGTCAATTGCAACCTGCCAGCCGCCACGCTCGAATTCGAAATTCCAGTCGCTGGCAAAGGCTGCAGTGGCCGGATCATCGGGATGCACTTCGTAATGCATGGAGACATGGCTGCCTGCGCTCATGCCGTGGCTGGGATCCACCGCCTTGCCGTAATCGTCAAAGGTATCCAGCACCAGCGCGCCGTCTTCCCGGGTCCAGGTCCTGGAGGTGCCGCCAGCCGCCCGCAGCTGCTCCGCCTGCAGCACCGGATAGTCCCGCGGCGCGCCAGGGGCCTGCGGGTCGATCTCTTGCGAAACCCGCCGCTCAGGCAACACCAGCGTGCAAGCTTCGAGATGCAGCGTGACTTTTGCTGCCTCCGGCGCGGGCCAGACAATCGGCCAGTAGGACGTCGACAGCGCCAGCCGCAGCACGTGCCCCGCCTTCAGACGGTGCGCGCATTCATTCAGCTCGATTTCCGCTTCATACCGCTCACCCGGCACCAGTTTCTGCGGCGCCTCAAACCCGTTGCGGCAGGTCAGGTTCAGCGGCCGGAAGGTGATCCGTTGCGAGACACCTTCAGGCGAGACATCACACAGCCGCGCCACCAGCTGCGCCACCGGCCTGTCGACGCTGAACGCCACCTTGACCCGCGGCCGGCCCAGCAGCTCCAGCGGTTCTGCCAGCGGTGCGCTGTCGAAACAGGCAGACAGCGCATCGTCGCCAGCCTGATCGCCCGCCAGTTCATTGTCGAACCGCATCCCCGGACAGAAATATCCCGACGCCTGCCCCACCGTCGCCGGGCTGCTGACTGTCTGAGTGCCGCTTGCAGCCTCTCCGGCCAGCACGCCCGTGCCCAGATGCATCACCCGCTCCTGCACATTGGGTGAGGGCCACGCGGCTTCCGCCACCCAGCGCCCCTGACGCGGTTTGTTCTGCATCGACGGATTGAAATGCTCCTGCATGTAGACACGGTAGTCCGGCAGGTCTTCCGCCCCGGTCTCCTCGCCCTTCAGCCATTTGCCGAACCAGGTCAGCACCTCGCCATGGAAATCCGCCGGATCCAGCTTGGCGATATGGGCATAGCGGTGTTCCCACGGGCCGATCATCGCCTTGGCCGGCACGGTCAGATTGGCGGCCAGCGCGGGCGGCGCATTCACATAGGCATCCGCCCAGCCGGTGATTGCCAGCACCGGTGCCTGGATCGCCGGCCAGTCCTCGCAGACCGATCCATGCTTCCACTGGCCATTCCTGGTCTGTTGCCGCAGCCAGTCCGCGGCCATGAAAGGCATCTCTTCGATCCGCTTGATCCAATCCGCGCGCCAGTCCGGGCGCAGCTCAGGATCCGCAGGGCGCGACTGATAGGCAAACATCTGGCTGCCCCAGTTGGCGTTGTCGCTAAGGAGACAACCGCCCATGTAGTGGATATCATCGGCATAACGATCCACGGTCGAGGCAACCGAGACCACCGCTTTCAACGCCTCCGGGCGGCGGAACGCCAGCTGCAACCCGTTGAAACCGCCCCAGCTGATGCCAATCATGCCAATACTGCCATCGCACCAGTCTTGCGCTGCGATCCAGGCCAGAACCGCCTCGCCATCGCTCAGCTCCTGCTCGGAGTATTCATCGTCAAACACGCCCTCGCTGTCGCCGGTGCCGGCAATATCCACCCGGATGCAGGCATAGCCTTCGGTGGCAAAAACCGGATGCGTGGTTTCATCGCGGGGCGCTGTGCCGTCGCGCTTGCGATAGGGCAAATACTCCAAAATTGCCGGAAACGGCCCCTCGCTTTCGGGCATCCACATCCGCGCCGCCAGCTTGCGCCCGTCCGGCAGGGTGATCCAGGTGTTTTCAATGATGCTGAATGTGCCGGGCATTGGGTCTTCCTTGTCTCAGTTCCGGGCGGTGCCCTTTGGCGGTACTCTTGCCAAACCGGCATCGAAAGAAAAGTGATCACTTGTACGCATATGTAAGCGAGTGTACGCAGTCAGACAGCCATTCCGTGAAAGCCCGCACCGATGCCCGACGATTTTTCCCGCAATTTGCGAAGGCTGTGCGCCGATACCGGCAGCATCGCCCAAGTCTGCCGCGAGATAGGTATGAACCGGCAGCAGTTTAACCGGTATCTCAACGGGCACGGCCTGCCTTCGGCCCACAATCTGCACCGCATCGCGCGTTACTTCGGGCTGGAGGAGGAGGCGCTGTTTACCCCGCATCAGGACTTTCGCCAGCAAAGGGGTGCTGCCGCCGCGGTCTCGGCCCCGGCCTTGCAATTCGGCAGCCTGTTCCGCGATCAGGCCCGGCGGCTGCGCCGTTTCATGGGCGTCTACCACGGTTATTTCCGCACCCCGACCTGGCCCGGCCAGATTCTGCGCACGCTGATCTGGCTGCGCCCGCAGGACGGCTGCGCCGTTACCCACACGTTTGAGCGCGCCATTGCCCGCGACGGCAGTATTCGCCAGCGCAGCCGCTATGCCGGCATGGCCACCCTCCGCAACAACCGGATCTGCATGTATGAAACGCCCCGCCGCGGCGGCGGCTATCTGTCCGAAACAGTGCTGATGCCCGCCCATCCGCAGCAGGTCTCCTACTTGCAGGGGCTGACCCTGGGGATCTCCGCAGGCCCCGGCCAGGCGCCCTTCGCCACAAACACCGTCTGGGTGCGGATCGGCGAAAGGACGTCGGCCCGCGAGGCGCTTGCCGCAACCGGTGCTTACCCTGAGGCCAGCCCCCGCATTGACCCGAAGGTACGGCGCCTGCTGGGAGAACAACCGCCGCTGAGCCTGAGCACAGGCCCTCAGGTATAACCGCACCCGCTCTGCCGCGTGCCGGGCTGCAGGTTACTCCGGCAGCGTCGGCGCTGATTTCTCCAGCGCCAGCTCCGCTTCCGAAAACGTCCACGGCCCCCGCACCCCCGGTACGCCTTCCGGCGCGATCTGCATCTGCCGGTGCTGGATCTGCGGATCCTCAAAGGCCTGCCCGATGGTGTTGATCGGCCCCGCGGGCACTGTTGCCGCCTCCAGCGCTGCCAGCAGATCCGTTTGCGTCCAGGCCGCCAGCACCTCCTCCAGAACCGCCGTCAGCACCTTGCGGTTGGCAACCCGCAGCTGGTTGGTCTGGAACCGCGCATCCGCTTTGGCCTCGGCCAGCCCCAGCACATCGCACAGCCGCAGGAACTGCCCGTCATTGCCCACCGCCAGGATCACATGGCCGTCCTTCACTGCCATCACCTGATAAGGCGCGATATTCGGATGGTCATTGCCCAACCGCACCGGGCTGTCGCCGGTCGCCAGATAGTTCATCGCCTGGTTCGCCAGCAAGGCCGTCGCGCAGTCCATCAGCGACATATCCAGATGCTGGCCGCGGCCCGTTGTGTGGCGCTGCTCCACCGCCGCAAGAATGCCGATCGTGCCATAAAGCCCGGTGACAATATCGGTGATCGCCACCCCCACCTTCTGCGGCTGACCATCCTGCGCGCCGGTGATCGACATCAAGCCTGACATGCCCTGCAGCAGAAAGTCATAGCCCGCCCGCTTGGCATAAGGCCCGTCCTGGCCAAAACCGGTGACCGAGCAGTAGATCAGCCGCGGGTTGATCTGCGCCAGGCTGTCGTAATCCAGTCCGTATTTCTTCAGACCGCCGACCTTGAAGTTCTCGATCAGAATGTCTGCGTCACGGATCAGATCAAGGACAGTCTGCTTGCCTTCCTCAGTCCGGAAATCAGCAACGACACAGTCCTTGCCCCGGTTGGCAGCATAATAATAAGCGGCGGTTTTATCGCCGTCCCGCTCAATGAACGGCGGCCCCCATTTGCGGGTATCGTCGCCGTCCGGGCTTTCCACCTTTACAACCTCAGCGCCCAGATCCGCCAGCGACTGGCCGATCCAGGGCCCGGCCAGGATACGGGCAAGCTCAACCACCTTAAGGCCGGCTAGCGGGGTCATGGGCATTCCTCCCTGTTGGTGCCTTGGTCTTTGCTGGATATGCTTAACGGCTGAAACAGCTCCGGGCAAGATTTGATCAAATCAACGCTTGCCCGGGTCCCGCGACAGGCCGGCCGCCAAAATCAGATATGTTCCGAGCTGTTTCCCGTGCCGGGATACGGCCTTACTCAAACCACTGGTCCCAGCCGTCCTGATAATACCCGGCCAGCGCATGGGATTGCAGCGAGTTGATCGCCACGTCAACCGGCCCGGTGTCATCCCCAAAGACCTGCGCCGCCTGCCAGACAGCGGCATTCAAGAACTTCAGCCCCGCAGGCAGTGTCAGTTCCCGCGGCCTTAGCGCCTGCGGCGTGGCCAGCACAAATCCCCAATCGCCAAAGCTTGGCACATAGGCGTGATACGGCAGTACCTGCAGCCCCTCGCCCAAACGGTAGGGATTGCGCGCCGCCTTCAGCGTCCCCGCCACCGACCAAAAAGCGCTGCGGGCAAACAAAGGCGAGCCGGCCTGGGTCACCACCACCCCTTGCGCGCTCAACCGTTCCATCAGCGCGCCATAGAACTGCCGGGTGTACAGCTTGGACAACGCCAGATTCTTGGGGTCCGGCAGATCCGCGATGATTACGTCAAAGACGCGATCCGTCCCCTCTACAAACTTCCACGCATCCATGTTGCGGATGGTTACACGTGAATCCTTCAGCGCCCCGCCATTCAGCGCCGACAACTGCGGATGGCCGCGGAACAGCTCTGTCACCCGCGGGTCAAGATCCACCAGCGTGACACTTTCCACCTCCGCCCAACGCAGCACCTCGCGCACTGCCATGCCATCGCCGCCGCCCAGGATCAGCACATCCTTGCGCCGCGGCGCCAGCCCCATCGCCGGATGCACCAGGCTTTCGTGATAGCGGTGCTCATCCAACGTATCGAACTGGATCGAGTAATCCAGAAACAGCCGCACCCGGTCCTTGTAGCGGGTCACGGTGATCTGCTGATACGGCGTTGCCTCGCTCAGGATGATGTCGTCCTCAAACAGATCGGCTTCGGCCACCGACACCAGCCGCTCGGATTGCCACAGGCCCGCGAGCGTGGCGGTAAAAACCACGGCCCAGACTGCGGCCTGCGCCCGGCTGGCATCAGCGCGGAACACCCATAGCGACAGGCCGGCGACACCCAGATTCAAAGCCCCGAAACTCAGGCTGGCCGACATCAGCCCCAGCTGCGGAATGATCAGCAGCGGAAAGGCGACCGAGGCCGCCAGCGCGCCGGCATAATCCACGCTCAGCACATTCTCGAACCGGAACTCCGGCGCGCCGATCTGCTTCAGCACCCGCGCAATCAGCGGGATTTCCATCCCAGACAGCACACCAACCAGCACCAGCAGCCCGTACAGGGGCACCGAAACGCTCTCCATCCAGGCATAGGAAAAGAAGATCGCCGGCGCCATGAAACCGCCCGCCACCCCCAGCCCGATCTGCGCCCAGATAAAGCCGCTCATCGCCTGACCGACAAAACGCGACAGCCAGGCGCCCAGCCCCATCGCAGACAGGAACACCCCGATCACCAGCGAGAACTGGCGCACGGAATCTCCCAGCAGGTAACTGGACAGCGTCGCCGCGATCAGCTCGTAAATCAGCCCCGAGACCGCCACCAGAAAGGTCGCCGCCAGCAGCCAGAACTCGCGCAGCCGCACGCCCCCGCTGTCAGGGGCCGCGCCGGTCATGACAGGATGACAGCCGCAATGATGATCGAGATGGACAGGAACAGAAAGCCGATCAGCACCGCCAGCGCCATGTTCTGGTCCTGTTCGATCTCCTTCATGATCGGAAAGGGCGTCATCCAGTCGATCACTTTCCAGACCGCCCCCATCAGCGCCACGCCGACAAAGGTATAAAACACAGTGCTGATCAGCTCAGCGGCTTGGATGGCAGAGAAATACTCCATGGGGTCCCCCGGTTATTTGACGTTGCCGTTTGAATAGCGCCCGCCGCTGGCGGCGCGGATGGATGTGTCCAGGTCGCGGCTCTCGCCGCCGTAGCCCTGATACGAGACATAAGCAGCCCCGGCGATGGAGAGGCCGGACATGACCAGAAAGATGATGCGGAACAGGTTCATTAGTCGTCGTCTTCCACCCAATCACTGCCGCGCCAGCGCGCCTTGCGATGCCACCAGGCGCGCAGGAAACCCTGCCCGGCCAGCAGGCCGAATGCGATGGCCAGAAAGCCCATATATAGCCCGGAGGACAATCCGGATTTCGCTGAAACCGTAAGTTTGCTGAGCGCCGGCCGGTTTTGTGCCGCAGTTTTCGGGCGCGCTTGCGTGGATTGCGGGTAGCTCAGCTCCGTCCAGTGGCCGCTTTCCTCAACCTCCAGGCTCAGCGTGTAGGTGCCGGCCATCAGCGGCCGGAAGGTCAGCTGCGCCTTGTTGTCGCCTTCGCTCCAGTTCCCATCCGAACTGCGGCCATGATAATACTCAACCGTGCGTCCAGCTTGGAACACGGGTTCATCCTCCGGGTCGGTCAGTTCAATCCCGACAAAAGCCCAGCTGTTATTTGTATTTCCTGCGAGTCTGATGCGTGTCAGCTTGCCGGCTTCACTGACTATCACAGGAAGCTCTGCCGGCAGGTCAGCAGCCGTCAGAACCGTCCGCTTCAGCGCAACCTCGCCAGAGCGTCCCTGCAAGTTCATTCCGATGATCAGGCACACCACGGCACAGGCGGCAGAGGCCCATTTTATGAAGTCGAAATCCGGCCCGGTCTTAAAGGGCTGCAACGGATGTGTGCCATGCGGCTTCAACCCGGTCTGGATGCCGAATCCTGCTTCAGCATCCCCGGCAGGCAAGTATTGCGACAGCCAAGTTTCACGCTCGCTGCCGGTTTGGGCGAAACTCAGCATCGCGTCATCAGCAAGCGCAGTGACCGTTGTGGTTTTTTCACCCTTTTTCGGGGACCAGGTGAACTCCCCTTCGGCAAAGGTGATCCGGCTGGTCGAGGTGCCGTAATACTGAAACGTCCGGGATCCCGCATGCACCTTTGGCCGGTGTTCCGAGCGCTCCACCCAATGCACCGACATCCACACCGGGCGGCGGTAACGGCGGGTGAAAACCAAATGGCCATCTTCAATCGTCAGCCAGGCATAGCCGTGGGTCGGGGAAAAAAGCTGGTGATCCACCCAGATCCAGGTCCGCACGCCCCAGCGTTCCTCGTGCTGCAATGTGCCGATCACGGTGTAGTCTGCACCGAACAGAGTGCCGGTCATGCCGATTGCGAACGGGCTGATCGGGCGTTTGATATCGTTGAACGTGCGAACAGCGCGGTAATTGTCCAACGCGTCCAGTTCAGTGCCGCAATAGGGGCAGATATGCACCGTCACCCGGCCGCCGCCCAGGATATCCAGCCCTGCGCCGCAGGAGGTGCAGTTGACCGCCTTCAATTCAGCGTTCCGGGTCATGCCAGCACCTCGACCTCAAACGGGTCATACCACTGGCCATGGTACCATTCGCGGCGGCTGCCCTGAAACTCCGCTGACAACAGCGTGCCGTCATCGCCCTGCAAGTTTACAAAGCGATAGCGCTCGCCCACCAGCAGGGGCTGATCGAAACTGCCGCGCACTGCGATGCATTCGGCATCGTCTTCTTCGGCAACTGCGAACTCCACGCTGTCATGGTCAATGCGCTGCCCCAGCCGTAGATAGCCGTCATACCGCGGCCAGGCTGCGCGCTGCAGCACCCGCTGCATCACGATGTCGCCCTCATCTATCGAGACCCAGCAGGGCGCGCCTTTGTCATCCAGCGCCCAAAACTCGTCCCAATATCCGCGCCCATAGGAAAACCGCGCGTGGCCCAGGATCTGCAACTGGTGGCCGCCTAACCGGATGGCGCTGCCAAGGCCGAACAGCAGCGGGGTGTCATGCATGACACCTGCGTCGCCTGCGAGCCGCGCCTGCGCATCCTCGATGAACAGGGTAGTGCCGCAGGCCTCGCAAGCGGTCAGCTTGACCGTGGCGGCCTTCGGGGTCACCGGGCTGGCACAATTGGGGCAGTGAAACATGCTCATGGCTTCCCAATTCCTCAAGCCGGCGGTCAATTCAAGCGGGAAGTCCGGGACAGGGCAACAATTGATCAGTACTGTTGACCCAATGTTTCGCACGCGAAACATTCCGGCAGCAAGGCTGACCTGTTTGCAAGCGGGCAGCCGCCTCATTTTTCCGGATGGCCCTCACCGGCCCCATATGTTAGCGATAACTCAACTTTAACCAGCCGTATGGCAACAGAGGCAATTGAATTGCCCCGCCCCAAGCGGCACAATGGCCTGGCCTCTGTAGAACAGCGATGTAAAATCAATGGTTTCCCGCGTCATCCCCGTTGAACCCTTTGACCTCGTGCTGTTTGGCGCGACCGGCGACCTGGCCCGCCGCAAGATCCTGCCGGCCTTGTTTCACCGCTTCCAGATCGGTCAGTTCAGCGATGCGTGCCGTATCATCGGCAGTTCGCGCAGCACATTGACCGCCGAAGAATTCCGCGCCCAGACCGCCGATGCGATCCGCGATTTCGGCCAGGATGTAGAGACCACGCCTGCGGAAATCGCCGCTTTCACCGCCCTTCTGGACTATGTCGCGGTAGATGCACGCGGCGATGCCGGCTGGGATGTGATTCACGGGAAACTGCGCGACGATGCGGTGCGCGCCTTCTACCTCTCGGTCGGCCCGCCGCTGTTCACCGACATTGCCCGCCGCCTCAGCGAGACCGGCATCGCCACGCCGGACAGCCGCATCGTGCTGGAAAAACCCTTTGGCCATGATCTGGCTTCAGCCCAATCCCTGAACACCGCGCTGCGGGCCCATTTCGAGGAACGGCAGATCTACCGGATCGACCATTACCTGGGCAAGGAAACCGTGCAGAACCTGATGGCGCTGCGCTTTGCCAATTCGCTGTTTGAACCCTTGTGGAACTCCTCGCACATCGACCATGTGCAGATCACCGTGGCTGAGAGCATCGACGTTGAAGGGCGCGGGGAATACTACGATAAATCCGGCGCCATGCGGGACATGGTGCAGAACCATCTGATGCAGCTGCTGTGCCTCACAGCGATGGAGCCGCCCGCGCAATTCACCCCAAACGCCGTGCGCGATGAAAAGGTCAAAGTGATCGAGGCGCTGCGCCCGGTGCCCCAATCCAGCATCGCCCGCGGCCAGTACCGGAGCCGGAACGGCGGCAAAGCCGGCGGCAGCTACCGTGACCACGCCGCCAACCCGTCCAGCCGCACCGAAAGCTATATCGCGCTCAAGGTTGAAGTGGCGAACTGGCGATGGGCCGGGATCCCCTTCTACCTGCGCACCGGCAAATGCCTGCGCGAGCGGGTGAGCGAGATCGCCGTCTATTTCCGCGACCCGCCGCACAACATCTTCGAAGGTTCCGGCACCGTGCATGGCAATGTGCTGGTGATCCGTCTGCAACCGGATGAGGGCATTACGCTGAAGACCACAATCAAGGACCCCGGCCCGGGCGGCATGCGCCTGACGGGGGCCAATCTGGACATGACATTTGCGGATGAGCTGCCTGAATCGGGCCGCCCGCAGGACGCTTATGAGCGGCTGATCATGGATGTGATCCGCGGCAACCAGACCCTGTTCATGCGCGGCGACGAGGTTGAGGCCGCCTGGGCCTGGGCCGACCCGATCATCGCCGGCTGGGAGGACGCGGGCGAAGCGCCGCAGCCCTATGACAGCGGCAGCACGGGACCTGATGACTCGTTGCTGCTGATCCACCGCGACGGCCGCCGCTGGCGCAGTATCGGAACCTGAGATGACTGCCCTCCCCTTTGCCCCCGCAGTTTGCTACAAAGGCACCCCATGACCCTGAACCCCACCCTGGCCGCCGTCACCGACCGTATCATCGCCCGCAGCGAGGTCACCCGCTCGGCCTATCTGGAACGGATGGCTGCTGCCCGCGGCAAGGGACCTGCGCGGGCGCATCTGTCCTGCTCCGGCCAGGCCCATGCTTATGCCGCCACCGGGGCGGATCAGCAGACACTGGCCCAGGGTGCCAAGGGTCATCTGGGAATTGTCACCGCCTATAATGACATGCTGTCGGCGCATCAGCCGTTTGAAACCTACCCAGGCTTGATCCGCGACGCTGTGCGCCGGGCCGGCGGCACCGCCCAGGTGGCGGGCGGGGTGCCTGCCATGTGCGACGGCGTCACCCAAGGCGAGGCCGGCATGGAGCTGAGCCTGTTTTCCCGCGACACCATTGCCATGGCCGCAGGCATCGCGCTCAGCCATAATGTATTCGACGCCGCGGTTTTTCTTGGCGTCTGCGACAAGATCGTGCCGGGGCTGGTGATCGGCGCCCAGGCGTTCGGCCACATCCCGGCGGTTCTCCTGCCGGCAGGTCCGATGACCAGCGGCCTCGCCAACGATGAAAAAGCCAAGATCCGCCAGAAGTTTGCGGCCGGGGAAATCAACCGCGAAGAGTTGCTGAAGGCAGAAATGGCGGCCTATCACGGGCCCGGCACCTGCACTTTCTACGGCACCGCCAACACCAACCAGATGCTGATGGAGTTCATGGGCCTGCACCTGCCCGGCTCCTCTTTTGTCACACCCGGCACACCGCTGCGCGAGGCGCTGACGGTTGAGGGCGCCAAACGTGCGCTGTCGCTCAGTGCATTGGGGAACAATTATACCCCGGTCTGCGACGTTCTGGACGAGAAAGCCTATGCCAATGGCATCGTCGGGCTGATGGCCACCGGCGGTTCCACCAATCTGCTGATCCATCTGATCGCAATGGCCCGTGCGGGCGGCATCCTGCTGGACTGGCAGGACTTTGCAGATCTGTCCGAAGCGGTGCCGCTTTTGGCAAAGGTCTACCCCAACGGCCTTGCTGACGTGAACCATTTCCACGCGGCCGGCGGCCTCGGCTACATGATCGGCGAACTGCTGAAGGCCGGCTGCCTGCACCCCGACACCAAAACCGTGGCAGGCGACGGGTTGGAAAATTACGTGATGGAACCGTTCCTGTCCGAAGACGGCCTGACTTTCCGCGCCGGTCCGGGGCAAAGCCTGAACGACGCGGTGCTGCGCCCGGCAGATGCGCCGTTCCAGGCGACCGGCGGGCTGAAGCGGCTGACCGGAAACCTGGGCACTTCAGTGATCAAGGTCTCGGCAGTGGCCAAGGAGCACCAAGTGATCGAGGCCCCCGCCCGCGTCTTTCATGACCAGGAAGAAGCCAAGGCCGCCTTCAAGGCAGGTGAGCTGACCGGCGACGTGATTGTTGTGGTGCGCTTCCAGGGCCCCAAGGCCAACGGCATGCCGGAATTGCACAGCCTGACCCCGATGCTGGGCATCATGCAGGGCAAGGGCCAGAAGGTGGCGCTGGTCACCGACGGGCGGATGTCCGGGGCCTCCGGCAAGATCCCTGCCGCGATCCATGTGGTGCCCGAAGCGCTGGACGGCGGCCCGATAGCCAAACTCAAGGACGGTGACATGCTGCGGCTGGACGCGGTGCGCGGCACGATGGAAATCCTCACCGAAGGCGTGCTGGAGCGCGATACCGCCACTGCCGACCTCAGCGCCTATCAGCACGGCACCGGGCGTGAGCTGTTTTCCCTATTCCGCCGCTCGGTCGCTTCGGCCGACGAAGGCGCCAGCGTTTTTGGAGTTTGAAATGACGCGGATAACCCCTCAGGACGCCAGCCTGCGCACATGCGGGATCTGCACCCTGGCGCCGGTAATGCCGGTGCTGGTGGTCGACGACGCGGCCCATGCCCGCCCCTTGGCCGAAGCGCTGATCGCGGGCGGCTTGCCGGCACTGGAGGTCACCCTGCGTACAGGTGCTGCGCTGGATGTGATCCGCGAGATGGCACAGGTCAAGGGCGGTGTGGTCGGGGCCGGCACGCTGATCACCCCTAAAGACGCCGAAGCCGCCAAGGAGGCCGGCGCGCAGTTCGGCGTCTCTCCCGGCGCGACGGATGACTTGCTGGACGCCTGCGAATCCATCGGCCTGCCGCTGTTACCCGGTGCTGCGACAGCAACCGAGGCGATGCGCCTGCTGGCGCGCGGTTATGGGATGCTGAAGTTTTTCCCGGCAGAAGCCTCAGGCGGCGTGCCCGCGCTGAAAGCGATCGGCGCGCCCTTGCCGCAAATCTCCTTCTGCCCCACCGGCGGCATCAGCCCCGCCAATGCGGAAACCTATCTGAGCCTGCCTAACGTGGTCTGCGCCGGCGGCAGCTGGGTGGCGCCTGCCGATCTGGTCAAGTCTGGCAACTGGGCAGCAATCGAAGCAGTTGCGCGGGACGCAAGCCAGCTCGGCAAGGGTTAGGTCACCGCAAAATCCACCGGTCAGCTCTGCTCCTGCCATGACCGGCGGCCGTTTCACGGCCCGTAGTTACTCCGCCGTGTCCCCGCGGGGACAGCGGCGAAAAAGTTCAGCCCAGGGCCTGCACGATATCCGTTGGCAGCCGGTCATGGTGCCTGCGCGCCGCCAAATCCAAGGTCGTTTTGATAGGCAAACAGCGCCGGCAGCCCACCGGTGTGCAACAGCAGCACCTTCTGGCCTTTGCGGATGCTGCCCTCCTCCAAAAGGCCAAGCAGACCGGCAAAGGTCTTGGCAGAATAGACCGGGTCCAGCAGGATCCCTTCTGCCCTGGCCATGCGCTGCAGTGCGGCGCGGGTGGCGGGGCCTGCGCGGCCATAGCCCGGTGCCAGCGCACCGTCCCAGGTAAGGATTCCGTCGCTGCCAAATGGGCGCGGGATGCCTATCAGGTCTGCCAGCGCATCCGCCACTGTCCCCAACCGTTCTTTCTGCAACGCAGCATCACGGCGCACGCAGATGCCAAAGACAGGCGAGGTGATGCCCGCAAGACGCACTCCGGTCAGAAACCCGGCGTGGGTCGCTCCACTGCCCGACGGCACCACGGCTGCATCAAAGCCGCCAATCTGCGCTGCCAGTTCCGCCCCGCCCTGCACATAGCCCAGCGCGCCAAGCGGCGGATGGCCAAGGCCAAGCGGGATGATGTAGGGGTTGCGGCCCTCGGCGCGCAGGTCTTCGGCACGGGTTTCCAGCGCGGCATCCGCGCCGGCCTCATCCTCACCCCCGGGATAGCTCATCACCCCGGCACCAAGGATGTCAGATAGGAAAACATTGCCTGAACTATGGTAGAGCGGATCCATGCCCGGCACCCGCTCCTCTCGCTGCAGCACCGCTTGCATGCCGTATTTCGCAGCCGCGGCGGCGGCCGTGCGGGCAAAGTTTGATTGCACCGCGCCGGTGATCAGGATGGTGTCGGCCTCAGCCGCGCGCGCAGCACCGATATAGAACTCCAGCTGGCGCGTCTTGTTGCCGCCAAAACTCAGACCGGTAAGGTCGTCACGCTTGATCCACAGGTCGATATCCAGCTCAGCGGACAGCCGGTTGAGACGTTCCAGGGGTGTCGGTCCGCCCAGTAGACTTGCGCGGGGGAAGGCAGAGAGGAGCGTGTCGATCCGGGGCATAGCAGTCTCCTTTGACGGGGCCGGGCAAAGCGGGCGGCTTGCAGTCAGGCCCGAACTAAGGCTGTACGCAATTTGCAATCCTGGCAAGCCGGCGCAATCGCTGCCCCGGGCGAGGCCGCCGCCGGCAAGGATACCGGCACGCCCAAACCGCTCCAGTCCGCTGATCCTTTCGCGGCGAGCCCGTAACCAGGCCTATTCTGCATAGATGGGGCGCCGCTCGCAGGTTGCTTTCCGGATGCGCCGCCCCCATCTCCCCTTCAACGCGTTGAAAATAAAAGGACCCGCTTCATGGAAACTTCCGAAGCCCGCCCCGCCCTCCGGGTGGATATCATCTCGGACGTGGTTTGCCCCTGGTGCGCGGTGGGGTACAACCAACTGGCCTTTGCCGCCCGCCGCGCCGGGGCGGTTCTCGACATCCACTGGCAGCCGTTTGAATTGAACCCGGACATGGCGGCGGAAGGTGAAGACCTGAGGGAGCATCTGGCCGCGAAATACGGCAGCACGGCGGAACAATCGGCGCAGGTCAGGGGGCAATTGACGGAACTGGGGGAGGCCTTGGGTTTCACCTTCCGCTTCTTTGACGGGATGCGGATCTACAATACATTCCAGGCGCATCAGCTGATCGAGTGGGCGGAAGAACGCGGCAAAGGCCATGAGATGAAACAGGCGCTGCTGGCGGCCTATTTCACCGATGGCAAAGATGTCTCCGATCCGGAGGTTCTGACGCAAGCTGCCGGGAACCTAGGCCTGGACGGTTCAGAAGCCCGTGCTGCGCTGGACAGCGGCAATCATGCCGACAGCGTGCGCCAGCGCGAAGCGTTCTGGGTGAGCCAGGGCATCCGCGGTGTGCCTGCGATGGTGTTTGATGGCCGCCATCTGGTGACCGGTGCGCAAGGGGTGGAGAATTACGCCGGCATTCTGGAGCAGCTAGGCAATACCGGGAGCAAAATGCGCTGAGGGCAGCGCCCGCCCATGGGGCGGGCGCTGCCCGGCCTGCGGCCAGGCGGTTAGTATTTCTTTGAGCAGCTTAAGCTTGCGGCAGGCACTGGGTGATGGCGGCCTCCAGCTTATCCACCACCTCGGAAATCTGCTCATCGGTGATGATGAACGGCGGTGCCAGCAGGATATGGTCGCCGTTCTGACCGTCGCGGGTGCCCGGCATCGGGTAGCAGATCAATCCGGCCTGAAACGCTGCCTTCTTGATACTCTTGGCCAGACCCAGCGCCGGATCGAAAGGTTCCTTGGTGTCGCGGTCGGCGACCAGCTCGACCCCGCGGAACAACCCGCGCCCACGGATATCGCCGACATTGGGGTGCCGGCCGAACCGGTCCTCCAGCGCTGCCTGCAGCTTTTCTCCCATTTCGGCACAACGCTGCACCAGCCCGCGCTCCAGCATCGCCTTGACCACGGCAAGGCCGGCAGCCGTCGCCACCGGGTGGCCGATATAGGTGTGGCCGTGCTGGAAAAAACCTGAGCCGTGCTCGATCGCCTCATATATCTGGCGGGTGCAAAGCATTGCACCAATCGGCTGATAACCGGCGCCCAGCCCCTTGGCGATGCACAGGATATCCGGCGCCACGCCGTCCGCCTCGCAGGCAAACAGATGGCCGGTGCGGCCCATGCCGCACATGACTTCATCCAGGATCAATAGCACGCCGTATTTGTCGCAGATCTCGCGGATGCGTTTGAAATAGCCCGCGACCGCCGGCACCGCACCTAAGGTTGCCCCGACCACCGGTTCCGCCATGAAGGCCATCACGGTCTCGGGGCCAAGGCGGAGGATTTCCGCCTCCAGTTCATTTGCCACCCGCTGGCCATAGTCAAAGCTGCTCTCTCCGTCACCCCGGCCGACGTATTCGTAGCAGGGCGAAATGTGGGAGATCTCGATCAGCAGCGGGGCAAACTGGGTGCGGCGCCATTCGTTGCCGCCTGCGGCCAGCGCCCCAAGGGTGTTGCCATGGTAGCTTTGCTTGCGGGCGATAATGCGGCAGCGCTGCGGCTCGCCGCGTTCCAGATGGTACTGGCGGGCGAGTTTGATCGCCGCCTCAGTCGCCTCGGAGCCGCCGGAGACGAAATACACCCGGTCGATATCACCCGGCGCATGGGCAACCAGCAGATCCGCCAGCTCCTCGGCGGGATCCGAGGTAAGGAAACCGGTGTGGGCAAAGGCCAGCTTGCCGACCTGATCCTGAACCGCCTTGATCACATCAGCGTCGGAATGGCCGAGGCAGGACACCGCAGCACCGCCAGAGCCGTCGAAATAGCGCTTACCGTCTGCGTCGATCAGATAGCAGCCCTCGCCCGCGACGGCGGTGGGCAGCGCAGCCTTGGTGTGGCGGGGAAAGACGTGGGACATGATCAGCACTCCTTAAGGCGATGGCCCGCATCCCGCGCGGCCTGAACGAAGGCGGCAACCGAGGCTGCATTGTCGGCCAGCAGCCCGCCTTCCGGTGTTTCGATGTTATTCTCAAATCCGATTCGCGCATCCCCGCCCGCGGCGATGGCGGCCAGCAGGCAGGCGTGCTCGTGGCGGCCAAAGGCGCAGACAGTCCAGTTCAGGCGCAAATCTGCCGCCGCGTCACGGAAGGCCGCGAGCCCGTCAGGCTGCGCCAGAACCGGCGGGATGTATTTGCCCAGAACAAAGACCGCATCACGCATACGGCCCGGCACGGTGCCGTCCTGATACCAGACGCGCAGCTGAGCGATGCAGTCCGGACCATACAGGATGTGCTGCACCTGCGTCCCTGCCTCCGCGCACAGCGCATAGGCCCGCGCGGCGACGCTGGTGTCCCGGGCCATTTCCCGGATGGAAACCGAAGCCGCAGCAGGGCGCAACGCCTCCAAACAGGCGAGCTGGGCAGAAGCGTCGTAGACACCGGCGCTTTCCGTGGTGATCTGCACCGCCATTCCCGGCGCGCTTTCCCGCACCGCATCAAGGGCTTCGCGGTAACGGCCCGCATCCAGCGAATGGCGCCCGGCATCGTCGCGCACATGCAGATGCAGCGCCTGGGCGCCGGCCGCATAACAGGCTGCAGCCGCCGCTGCCGTCTGCTGCGGCGTCACCGGCAATTCAGGATGATCGCCACGCCCGCGGCGGGCGCCGTTCGGGGCCACCATCAATCTGTATTCCGCCACCGGCTACCTCCTTTGCGGTCCGCCCAGCCGCGACTTGCGCCCAGGATGCCTGCAGCTTGCCCCTTTGGGACATCCGCTCTCAAGCCGGTAACTTCAGAACATTTGTTCCAGGGCAATCCGCAGTCGGCGCCGCGCCGCTAATTCGCTGAACCGGACGTCTCTGGACCTAAGCAAGCACATGCTCTGGCCCTAACGAATTCCCGGAATCTGACGTTTCTGGTACATAATACGCCTCAGAAGCCCTGTAGGGTTCCGGGCAGCCAGTTTCACTTCTAACGCCGAAAGGACATGTCATGGACGGCACGTTCAACGAAAACGATCTCTCCCGTGTGGTTGAGGCCGACAAGGCCCACATGTGGCATCACCTGTTCCAGCACAAGGCGCTGGAAACTGCTGACCCGCGCATCATTGTCGAAGGCAAGGGCATGCGCGTCTGGGATCAGAACGGCAAGGAGTTCCTGGATGCGGTCTCCGGCGGCGTGTGGACCGTCAACGTCGGCTATGGCCGCGAAAGCGTCTGCAAAGCTGTCTACGAACAGATGATGAAGATCTGCTATTTCGCCAACTCCGCCGGTTCCATCCCCGGTGCGCTGTTTGCCGAAAAACTGATCGAGAAGATGCCGGGCATGACCCGCGTCTACTACACCAACTCCGGATCCGAGGCCAACGAGAAGGCCTTTAAGATGATCCGCCAGATCGCCCACAAGAAATACGGCGGCAAGAAAACCAAGATCCTGTACCGCGACCGCGACTATCACGGCTCTACCCTGGCGACCATGTCGGCGGGCGGCCAGGACGAGCGCAACGCGCAGTACGGGCCCTTTGCACCGGACTTTGTCCGCGTCCCCCACTGCATGGAATACCGCAAGCATGAACTGGGCCTGGAACACCTGTCCGGCCGCGAGTTCGGCATTGCCGCGGCAGACGCTATTGAGGAAGTGATCCTGCGCGAAGGCCCGGAAACCGTGGGCGCCCTGTGCCTGGAGCCGGTGACCGCAGGCGGCGGTGTCATCGAAGCGCCCGAAGGCTACTGGGAGCGCGTGCAGGAGATCTGCAAGAAGCACGACGTGCTGCTGCACATCGATGAAGTGGTCTGCGGCGTTGGCCGCACCGGCAAATGGTTCGGCTACCAGCAGTACGGTATTAAACCCGACTTTGTGACCATGGCCAAAGGCGTGGCTTCGGGCTATGCGGCGATTGCCTGCATGGTGACCACCGAGGAAGTCTTCAACATGTTCAAGGAAGATGCCTCGGACCCGATGGGTTATTTCCGCGACATCTCGACCTTTGGCGGCTGCACCGCAGGTCCCGCTGCTGCGCTGGAAAACATGCGCATCATCGAAGAAGAGAACCTGCTGGACAACTGCACCGCCATGGGCGAGCGGATGCTCAGCAACCTGGCCGCGCTGAAAGAAAAGCATGCAGTGATCGGCGATGTGCGCGGCAAGGGCCTGTTCCTGGGCGCCGAGCTGGTTGCCGACCGCGAAACCAAAGAGCCGGTGGACGAGAAGCTGGCCCAGCAGGTTGTCGCGGAATGCGGCGCGCAGGGCGTGATCATCGGTGTCACCAACCGCTCGCTGCCGGGCCGCAACAACACCTTGTGCTTCAGCCCGGCGCTGATCGCCACTGCGGATGACATCGACCAGATCTGCGATGCGGTCGACAAGGCCCTGACCAAAGTATTCGGCTGACAACCTCTCCCTGTTGGACGAACAAACTGCGCCCCGGAAATTCCGGGGCGCTTTTTCGTTTTAGGTTTTAGGTGCAGGGGCCTAGACCAGCCGCACGGCAACCCCGCCGTCCACAGCCATCGGCGCTCCGGTCACAAAACTGGACCGGTCCGACAACAGGAACACCGCGGCTTGAGCAATTTCAGACGGGGCGGCCATCCGCTTCATCGGGTGCAGCCCGGCGATAAAGCTGTGGGTATCCGGATCATCGCCGGCCATCGCAGTCCTGGTCCCGCCCGGCAGCAGGGCATTCACCCGGATGCCTTCGGCCGCATGATCAGAGGCCAGCGATTGGACCAGCCCCACCAGCCCGGCCTTGGACGCGGCATAGGCCCCCATGCCGGGCATGCCGCCGTTGCTGACGCCGACAAAGGACCCGGTAAAGACAATCGAACCGCTGCCCCGCGCCCTCAGCGCCGGAATCTGCGCCTTGGCCGAATAAAATGCCCCCGTCAGATTGGCTGCGATTACCGCGTTCCAATTGGCGGCGTCCATCTGCTCCACCGGCCCCATATCGCCCATCATGCCCGCATTGTTGAAGGCCCCGTCCAGCCCGCCGAATTCTTCCACGGCAAGCGCCACCAGGTTTGCCGAATAGGCTTCGCTGGTGACATCGCCGGCAAGACAGGCAGCCTTGCCGCCGCTTTGATTGATCTGCCCGGCAAGGGTCTGCAGTTCGGCCTGCCGCCGGGCCCCCAGCACAACATTGGCCCCTTCTGCTGCAAACAGCAGTGCCGCGGCGGCGCCTATGCCGCTGCTGGCGCCGGTAATGATAAGTGTCTTGTTTTTCAGTTCCATCGTCAAAGCCTCCAGTGGTTGAATGGCTTTGACCTAAACGCCCCGCCCAGCTGCGCTCGACCCGTTTCTTGCGCTTGCCGCCGCCGGGTGTTTAAAACCGCAAGAAACGGGTCAAAACACCAGTGCCGCCCGGCTCACCTGATACTTCTTGGCCGCATGAGCGCTGCGCCCGGAGAAGCATAAGCAGGCAGCACGGATCAGAGTTGCAAGTGAATATGGTCGTCATGCCGCGCCGCCCGGCAACCCTGGAAGCGCAACTTGCTGGAGCGAACCCCTAAGCGGTCCTGCAAATGCGGTTCCAAAAAAATCTTTCCGGCCCGCTTATCCGCTGCCAAGACCTGCAGCAGATGGCCGGTCCGGCCGGCGTCGACCTTCAAATCCCGCCAGAGCGGCTGCAAGAGGCCCATATCCCAGCGCAGAGTCAGCCAGTTGCCGGGACAGTCCGTTGGCCCCTGCTCAAATGCGAAATAGCCCAAGGGCGACCGGGTAACCCCAGGCGCATACCCCTCGGCATCCGCATAGTAAAAGGCAAGGTCGGCCTTGTTGCCATCGTCATGGGACAGATGCGGCAGCAGCGGGAACCCGGGCAGCACGGGGAAATTCGCGTCCAGTACTTGTGTCACCGTGCCGGGAAAGGCCTGATTCATAGCCACGGCGGTGTCCTGCAGCAACTCTGCCAGTTCTGGCGTCACGTAGTTCCGGTTCAAGGCGCAGTAGACCCAGGATTGCACATGCAAAGGCCCGCGCCCCCCGCAGCTGAGTACTACCCGGCCGAAATGCGGCGCTACCCAAACGGCAGCCATGCTGAGGCCTGTGTATAAGATCAGGAACGCCAACAGCCGCCGCCGGAAGACTAGCGCGGTCAACCAAGCGATGCCGCCCAATTGGCTGAGAATCGTAAAAAGAACAACAATTGCCAAATGACCTAATACTTTAAGCATGGCGGCAAGCTGCCACTCCCAGCTAGACCAAAGCAAGCCGCAGATTTCCCGAAACTGGCCCTAAGTCCAGATTGCACCGCGTTTAAGTCCACCCTAAGGTGGCGCGCATGGGCATTTCCGTCGATACCTTTTTCCTCAACCCTGACGCCCAGGGCACTCTGCAAGCGCAGATCCAGGAGATGATTGCCGAGGGCATTCTGTCCGGCCGGTTTCGGGTCGGGGAAAAGCTGCCGTCGTCGCGCAAACTGGCGGCGCATCTGGGGATCAGCCGGATCACCGTGACGCTGGCCTATACCGAGCTTTTGGCCAATGACTACCTTACCTCGCGCGGGCGGTCGGGGTATTTTGTTTCCGACAATGCGCCGGTGCCGCCCTCCTACACGCCGCAGCAGAAGTCCGGCGATGCGATGGATTGGGGCAAGGTGCTGGCGCGCAGCTTTACCGGCGGCGACACCCCGCGCAAACCACAGAACTGGCGCGAGTACCGCTATCCGTTCATCTACGGGCAAGCCGATGCCTCGCTGTTTGACCATGCCAATTGGCGGCTGTGCGCGCTGCGGGCGCTGGGGCAAAAGGATTTTGCCGCGCTGGCAAATGATTATTTTGACCAGGACGATCCGCTGCTGATCGAGTACATCGCCCGCCACACGCTGCCGCGGCGCGGGATCACTGCGCGGCCTGAAGAGGTTTTGATCACCCTGGGCGCCCAGAATGCGCTGTGGATCACCTGCCAGCTGCTGTTGAACCGCAGGCGGCGGGCTGCGGTGGAGGATCCGGCCTATTACACCCTGCGCGACCAGGTGGTGCAGACCCGCTGCCAGGTGGATTGCATTCCGGTCGATGACGGCGGGCTGCCGCCCGAGCAGATTTCGCAAGACACCGATGTGATCTTCTGCACCCCCAGCCATCAAAGCCCGACCACCTTCACCATGCCGATGGAACGGCGCAAGGAGTTGCTGCAGCGGGCCGGTGAAATCGACGCGGTGATCGTCGAGGATGACTACGAATTCGAAATGTCCTTTCTGGGCGCGCCTTCCCCTTCGCTGAAGTCTCTCGATACCGAAGGGCGGGTGATCTATGCCGGCAGTTTTTCCAAATCGCTGTTTCCCGGGCTGCGGCTAGGGTATCTGGTCGGCTCGGAACCGTTTATCCGCCAGGCCCGGGCCTTGCGCGCCAGCGTGCTGCGGCACCCGCCGGGCCATGTCCAGCGCACCGTCGCCTATTTCCTGTCGCTGGGCCATTACGACGCCCAGATCCGGCGTACCGCCAAGGTACTGCATGACCGCCGCGCAGTGATCGAGGATGCCATCCGCAAGCACGGCCTCGCCATTGCCGGCGTCGGCAGCTTTGGCGGCTCGGCCCTGTGGATGCGGGCACCGGACGGGGTGGATACCACCACTGTTGCAGAACGGCTGAAGGAAAAGAGCGTTATCATTGAGCCCGGCGCACCGTTTTTTGGCGCCGAGCACCGGCAGCAGAATTATTACCGGCTTGGCTATTCTTCAATACCCGTCACAAGGATCGAGCCTGGCCTGGCATTGATTGCCAAGGCACTGAAGCAAGGCTGAACCCGGAATTCAGCTGAGAATGGCGTGGCAAATGATACCAAACGTATCATTTGCCGCGCCATCTGTATTCATGCGCCTGCACAGCGTGACCGGCTGAAGCGTATATGAAAATCCACCTTTGCTATTTTCATCTTGCCAGTTTTGGACCTATCCGGGTTTGGTAACTGGCCCTAACCCGGCCTCCCCCCGCCCCCTAAACCAGAGTCAATTCCCGGCACTGCGCCCGGGGGAATTCCGCGTCTCACTCAGGAGAACCCGCCATGAAAATGACCACCGAAGAAGCCTTCGTCAAAACCCTGCAAATGCACGGCATCGAACACGCCTTTGGCATCATCGGCTCGGCCATGATGCCGATTTCCGATATCTTTGAGCCGGCAGGCATCACCTTCTGGGACTGCGCCCACGAAGGTTCCGGCGGCATGATGGCGGACGGCTACACCCGCGCCACCGGCAAGATGTCGATGATGATTGCCCAGAACGGCCCCGGCATCACCAACTTTGTGACCGCCGTGAAAACCGCCTACTGGAACCACACCCCGCTGCTGCTGGTCACCCCGCAGGCCGCGAACAAGACCATGGGCCAGGGCGGTTTCCAGGAAATGGAACAGATGCGCATGTTTGCCGACTGCGTCTGCTACCAGGAAGAAGTGCGCGACCCCTCGCGCATGGCCGAAGTCCTGAACCGCGTGATCATGCAGGCCAAGCGCAACTCGGCGCCGGCCCAGATCAACGTGCCGCGCGACTATTTCACCCAGGTGATCGACATCGACCTGCCTGCAATCGTCGACTTTGAACTGCCCTCCGGCGGCGCGGATGCGGTGAGCCAGGCAGCCGAGCTGCTGTCGAACGCCAAGTTCCCGGTCATCCTGAACGGTGCCGGCGTTGTCATCGGCGGCGCGATCCCCGCGTCCATGGCCCTGGCCGAGCGTCTGGACGCCCCGGTCTGCGTTGGCTACCAGCACAACGACGCCTTCCCCGGCTCGCACCCGCTGTTTGCAGGCCCGCTGGGATACAACGGCTCCAAGGCCGGCATGGAACTGATCTCCAAGGCTGACGTGGTGCTGGCACTTGGCACCCGCCTGAACCCGTTCTCGACCCTGCCCGGCTACGGCATCGACTATTGGCCGACCGACGCGAAGATCATCCAGGTTGACATCAACCCGGACCGCATCGGCCTGACCAAGAAAGTATCCGTGGGCATCGTCGGCGACGCAAAAACCGTTGCAGACACGATCCTTGGCCAACTGGCAGACACTGCAGGCGACGCGGGCCGCGATGAGCGCAAGGCGCTGATCTCGCACACCAAGTCGGCTTGGGCCCAGGAACTGTCCTCGATGGACAGCGAGCAGGACGATCCCGGCACCACCTGGAACGAACGTGCCCGCGCTGCCAAGCCCGACTGGCTCAGCCCGCGCCGCGCATGGCGTGCAATCCAGGCCGGCCTGCCGAAAGATGCGATCATCTCCTCGGACATCGGCAACAACTGCGCCATCGGCAACGCCTACCCGTCGTTTGAAGACGGCCGCAAATACCTGGCCCCCGGCCTGTTCGGCCCCTGTGGTTACGGCCTGCCGGCAGTTGTCGGCGCGAAAATCGGCTGCCCCGACGTTCCGGTTGTCGGTTTCTCGGGCGACGGCGCATTCGGCATCGCAGTGACCGAGCTGACCGCGATCGGCCGCGAAGAATGGCCCGCCGTGACCCAGGTTGTTTTCCGCAACTACCAGTGGGGCGCGGAAAAGCGTAACTCCACCCTGTGGTTCGACGACAACTTTGTCGGCACAGAACTGGACCAGCAGGTCTCCTATGCCGGCATCGCCAATGCCTGCGGCCTGAAAGGTGTGATTGCCCGCACCCAGGACGAGCTGACCGACGCCCTGCGTCAGGCCTGCGAAGACCAGAAGAAAGGCATCACCACCCTGATCGAAGCGATGATCAACCAGGAACTGGGTGAGCCCTTCCGCCGCGACGCAATGAAGAAACCGGTCGCCGTTGCTGGCATCAGCAAGGACGACATGCGTCCGCAGCAGGTCTGAACCTGATGCCCCTGCCCTTTGACCTTTCAATGGGCCAGGGGGCCTATCTGGCCGCCGCGTTATTCGCGGCGGCCTTGATCCGCGGCTTTTCCGGCTTTGGATTTTCCGCGATCTTTATCATTCTGGCAGCATTGACCACCAATCCGCTGCCGCTGATCCCGGTGGTGTTTTCCTGCGAAATCGCCATGACCGTCTTTCAGGCGCGCGGCATCCGCCCGCATATCGACTGGCGCCGCGCCTTTGCCCTGCTGGCCGGTGCCGCGGTCGCCACCGTGCCCGCCATCGCCATCATGGCCCGGCTGGGAGAGTATGAGGCGAGGCTGGCGATCTCGTGCCTGATCCTGGTGCTGAGCCTGGTACTGCTGAGCGGCTGGCAACTGGAACGCCCGGTCGGGCGCAATGGCACCGCAGGCGTCGGCGCCATTGCAGGCATCGCCAACAGCGCCGGGGTCGGCGGGCTGCCGGTGGCGGCCTTCCTGACGGCACAACCGGTGCCGCCTGCGGTGTTCCGCGCCACGATGATCGTATTTTTGACCGGCATCGACCTGATGGCGCTGCCGGTGATGGCCGCAAACGGATTGGTTGGTCCGGAAACGCTGACCGGCATCCTGCTGGCCTTTCCCATTCTGGGGCTTGGCATCTGGGCCGGCTCCCGCGGTTTTCATGCGGTCTCGCAAAGACTGTTCCGGCGCGCGGTGGTGCTGATGCTGACCGCCTTTTCGCTGATCAATATTGCGCGGCTGGCGTTCTGAACGCCCGACGCCCCGAACCGCAGCTACAGGACCAATGCCCGTGACCAAAACACTCTCGCCCCTCGAACTGCTGCAGGCCGAAGCCCCGGCCATCCGTCCTGTTGTCGCGCTCAGCGAGGGCAGCGATCCCCGCGTCGTGGCGGGTGCCCTGGCCGCGCATCAGGCCGGTATCGCCGATGTGATCCTGATCGGTCCCAAAGCCGACGTCACCGCCGCCCTGCAAGCCGAAGGTGCCAGCGCAAGCGAGGGCGTCGCGGTTCATGACCCGGCCGCATCCGGGCTGACCGAGGCCTTCGCGGCTGAGTACCACAGCCTGCGCAAGCACAAGGGCGTGGATGAGGCCAAGGCCCGCGCCGCTGCCGAAACCCCGCTGGTCTATGCCGCCATGCTGGTGCGTCTGGGCCACGCCACCGGCACCGTTGGCGGTGCAGTCCACACCACCGGAGATGTGGTGCGCAGTGCCATTCAGGTGATCGGCATGGCGCCGGATGCGGGCATGGTCTCCTCTTTCTTTCTGATGTACCCGCCCGACGGCGCCCCCGATGGCGCCCGGGCGATGCTCTATTCCGACTGCGGCCTGGTGATTGATCCGAACCCGGCTGAGATGGTCTCAATCGCCGCCGCCTCGGCGCGGTCAGCCAGCGCGCTGCTGCGGGTGGATCCGAAACTGGCCTTCCTCAGCTTCTCCACCAAAGGCAGCGCCAAGCATCCGGCGGTGGACAAGGTGACCGAGGCCCTGAGCCAGTTTCAGAGTGCGCATCCTGATCTGCAGGCTGATGGCGAACTGCAGTTCGACGCCGCCTTTGTGCCTGCCATCGGGGAACGCAAATCGCCCGGTTCCAGCGTGGCGGGCCAGGCCAATGTAATGATCTTCCCCAATCTGGATGCCGGCAACATCGGCTATAAGATCACCCAGCGGCTGGGCGGTTACTCCGCCATCGGCCCGGTGCTGCAGGGGCTGGCAAAACCCGCCAACGACCTGTCGCGCGGCTGCAGCGCCGAAGACGTCACCCAGATTATCGCCGTCACCATCCTGCAGGCCGCAGGCGCCCCGGGTCCGGATATTTGAACCATCCTCCCAAAAATCCGAACCCTCGCAGAACACTATTCCCAAATTGAGGCTTTCCGTCATACGGTCGCCCGAAACACCCAACAGGACCCGCCCATGACCCATCAGCAGCCAATCCTGAACACGTCGCCCAAGGTCTCGGACGAGATCCGGCAGACCACCTGTTACATGTGCGCCTGCCGCTGCGGCATCAACGTGCATATGAAAGACGGCAAGGTTGCCTATATCGAGGGCAACCGCGACCACCCGGTGAACAAGGGCGTGCTCTGCGCCAAGGGGTCGGCCGGCATTATGCAGGTCAACGCGCCGTCACGGCTGAAGGCGCCGATGATCCGCACCGGCCCGCGCGGCTCGGGCCAATACAAGAAAATCTCCTGGGACGAGGCGCTGGCAATTGCGGTGGGCTGGCTGGAGCCGGTCCGCCACGAGGCGCCCGAGCAGCTGGCGTTCTTCACTGGCCGCGACCAGTCGCAAAGCTTCACCAGCTTCTGGGCGCAAAGCTTCGGCACTCCGAACTATGCGGCGCACGGCGGTTTCTGCTCGGTCAACATGGCGACCGCGGGCATCTACACCATGGGCGGCGCGTTCTGGGAGTTCGGCCAGCCCGACTGGGACCACACCAAACTGTTCATGCTGTTCGGCGTCGCCGAGGACCACGATTCCAACCCGATCAAGATGGGTCTGGGCAAGATCAAGAAGCGCGGCGCACGGGTGATCGGCGTCAACCCGATCCGCTCAGGCTATAACGCGATTGCAGATGAATGGGTCGGTATCACGCCGGGCACCGACGGGCTGTTCATTCTGTCGATGATTCACGTGCTGATGAAGGCCGGCAAGATCGACCTCGACTATCTCAGCCGTTACACCAATGCTCCGGTGCTGGTGAATGCCTCCGAAGGGCCGGACAAGGGCCTGTTCCTGCGGGACGATGACGGCAAGATGCTGGTGATCGACCGCAACACCGGCAAGCTGACCCCGTTCGACCAGCCCGGCGTGCGCCCCGACCTGTCGGCTGTGTACGAGGCAGATGGCGTCACCCACCGTCCGGTGTTCCACCAGATGGCCGAGCGTTACCTGGCCGACGAATACACCCCCGAAGCCGTCGCGGAAAAATGCGGCATCCCGGCCAAACGCATTCGCGCCATTGCGGGCGAGCTGGCCCGCGTCGCCTTTGACGAGGCGTTTGAGCTGGACGTCGAATGGACCGATTTCCGTGGTGAAAAACACACCAAGATGACCGGCCGCCCGGTCTCGATGCACTCGATGCGCGGTGTGTCGGCCCATGCCAACGGTTTCCAGACCTGCCGCGCGCTGCATGTGCTGCAGATCATCCTTGGCACGGTTGAGGTCCCCGGCGGTTTCCGCTTCAAACCGCCCTACCCCAAACCGGTCGAGGCGCACCCGACCCCGCATTGCAAGGCAACCCCCGACACCCCGCTGGACGGTCCGCACCTGGGCTTTGTCCGCGGACCGGAACATCTGGCACTGAAGGAAGACGGCAGCCCGGCGCGGATCGATAAGGCATTCACCTGGGAAAACCCGATGTCGGCCCACGGGCTGATGCATATGGTGATCTCCAACGCGCATGCGGGCGACCCCTACAAGATCGACACGCTGTTCATGTATATGGCCAACATGTCGTGGAACTCCTCCATGAACACCAAAGGTGTGATGGAGATGCTGACCGACAAGGATGAAAACGGCGACTACAAGATCCCGCATATCATCTATTCGGACGCCTATTCTTCGGAGATGGTGAGTTTTGCCGACCTGATCCTGCCCGATACCACCTATCTGGAGCGCCACGACTGTATTTCACTCTTGGACCGCCCGATCTGCGAGGCGGATGCCGCAGCCGATGCCATCCGCTGGCCGGTGATTGAGCCGGACCGCGATGTGCGCGGCTTCCAGACGGTGCTGGTCCAGCTCGCCAACCGGATGAAGCTGCCGGGCTTCACCAATGCAGACCGCACCGCCAAGTGGAAAGACTACGCCGACTACATCGTCAACCACGAGCGCAAGCCGGGGATTGGCCCGCTGTCCGGTTTCCGCGGCACAGACGGCAGCAAGACCGGCCGCGGCGAAGTGAACCCGGAACAGCTGAACCAATACATCGAAAACGGCGGCTTCCATGTGGCCCACATCCCCGAAGAGGCAGGGTATTACAAACCCTGGAACACTGCCTATCAGGACTGGGCCGTGGACATGGGTATCTATGACAGCCCGCAGCCCTATCTGTTCCAGCTTTACGTCGAGCCGATGCGCAAGTTCCAGCTGGCCGCCGAAGGCCATGGCGACCGCCAGCCGCCCGAACATCTGCGCCAGCGGGTCAAGGACGTGATGGACCCGCTGCCGATATGGTACGAGACCGACCAGCAGGGAAACGAGGGCTTCACTGTCAACGCGCTGACCCAGCGTCCGATGGCGATGTACCACTCCTGGGGCACCCAGAACGCCTGGCTGCGCCAGCTGCACGGCCGTAACCCGTTGTATGTTCCAACCAAGCTGATGCGCGAGAACAGCCTGCAGGACGGTGACTGGGCCAAGGTCACCTCGCCGCATGGGTCGATCACCGTGCCGGTGATGGAAATGGCGGCGCTCAACGACAACACTGTCTGGACCTGGAACGCCATCGGCAAGCGCAAGGGCGCCTGGGCGCTGGAAGAAGACGCGCCGGAGGCCTCCAAGGGTTTCCTGCTCAATCACCTGATCCATGAACTGCTGCCCCCCAAGGGCGACGGCATGCGGTGGGCAAACTCGGATCCGATCACCGGCCAGGCGGCCTGGTTCGACCTGAAAGTCAAAATCGAAAAGGCCGCAGCCCCGGCTGACCTGCAGGAAAGCCAGCCGGCCTTCCCTGCTCAGGAGTCGCCCGTTGGCACCGGCCCGAAAGAACTGAAGTGGAAAGTAGGCAAATGACGGGCGCAATTTTCTTCGAAGAAAATTGCCAAGAAAATTCAAATTTTCTTGGCTCCGCAAGCCGCACACGGAGTATGCAATGACTGAGCTTCCCGCCAAGACCGACCGCAAAATGGGTCTGGTCATCGACCTGGACACCTGCGTTGGATGCCATGCCTGTGTGATTTCCTGCAAAGGCTGGAACACCGAAAACTATGGTGCCCCCTTGTCGGACCAGGATCCTTACGGCAGCGACCCTTCGGGCACCTTCCTGAACCGGGTGCATTCCTATGAGGTGAAGCCATCCCCCTGCAGCAGCCAGCCGGACCCGGCAGCGCAGCTGATCCATTTCCCCAAATCCTGCCTGCACTGCGAAGACGCGCCCTGCGTCACCGTCTGCCCCACCGGCGCCAGCTACAAACGGGTGGAAGACGGCATCGTGCTGGTGAACGAGGACCACTGCATCGGCTGCGGCCTGTGTGCCTGGTCCTGCCCTTACGGCGCACGCGAATTGGACCTGGCCGCAGGTGTGATGAAGAAATGCACGCTTTGCGTGGACCGGATCTATAACGAAAACCTGCCGGAGGTGGACCGCGTTCCTTCCTGTGTTCGGACCTGTCCGGCAGGTGCGCGCCATTTCGGCGACCTTGGCGATCCCGGCAGCGATGTCTCCAAACTGGTGGCGGAGCGCGGCGGCATGGATCTGATGCCGGAAATGGGCACCAAACCGGTGAACAAATACCTGCCGCCCCGGCCCAAGGACACAATCGAAGAAGAGATCGACATCCTCGCCCCGCTGCTGGCGCCAGTCGCTGAAGAACCTCAGGGTTTCCTGGGCTGGCTGGACAAGGCACTCGACAAAATTCCAGGTCAATCTTCAGGCCGATCTTCAGGGGGGGCGAACTGATGCATCCCGCACCATCCGTCATCATCTTCACCACACTGTCGGGGCTGGGCTTTGGCCTGCTGGCATTCCTTGGTCTCGGCCAACCCGCGGTGACCGGCACAGTGGCCTTTGTCTTTTACGCCATCGCCTTTGGCCTGGCTTGCGGCGGCCTGATGGCCTCGACCTTCCACCTTGGCCGCCCGGAGCGTGCTTGGCGTGCATTCACCCAGTGGAAAACCAGCTGGCTGTCGCGCGAGGGTGTCTGCGCCGTCGGTGCCTTGCTGGTCATGGGGCTTTACGCGCTTGGCGCGGTGTTCCTGGACAGCCAATGGACGTTGCTGGGCTGGATCGGCGCCGCTCTCAGCCTTGCCACGGTATTCACCACCTCGATGATCTACACACAGCTCAAGACCATCCCGCGCTGGAATATGGAACTGACACCGGTGATGTTCCTCTCCTTCAGCCTTGCTGGCGGCGCCTTGCTGGCGGGGGCCGAGGCCGTGGCGCCCTGGCTGCTGGCCATCGCAGGTGCTGTGCAACTGGCCTATTGGGCCAAGGGCGACCGCGCGCTGGAGGCCTCCGGCACCGACATCGGCACCGCCACCGGTCTGGGCGAGCGCGGTACGGTCCGCGCCTTTGAACCGCCGCACACCGGCTCCAACTACCTGTTGCGCGAATTTGTGCATGTGGTGGGCCGCAAACACGCGCAGAAGCTGCGGATGATCGCATTTGTGCTGGGCTTTGCCTTGCCCCTGCTGCTGATCCTGACCCCGGTTCAGGGTGTGGTGATCAAACATCTTTTTGCAGCCCTTGCGGTCATTTCGCACATCGCTGGCATCGCCGTATCGCGCTGGCTGTTCTTTGCGCAGGCCGAACATGTGGTCGGCCTCTACTACGGCAAACGCTGACATATTCCGGGGCGCCCACTGCGGCGCCCCGATTTTTTTGTGTATTTTTACGGCGGCATGTCACAAACGCCCCTGCTGTCTCGTCCTGTTCCTGAAGCCATCTGAAAAGGAACAGAATGATGACCCAGCGCCTTGATTACTTCGCAGCCGCCCCCGACTTGTTTCAGCCGATGCTGACGCTTGAAGCCACGCTCAAAGACAGCGGGCTGGAACACAGTCTGATTGAATTGGTGAAACTGCGGGCCTCGCAGATCAACGGCTGTGCTTACTGCATTCACATGCACACGCATGATATGCGCTCGAAAGGTGAGAGCGAAGACCGGATGCATCTGCTGAATGCCTGGCGGGAGTCCTCGCTTTACTCCGCACGGGAACAGGCCGCCCTGGCCTGGACCGAAGCCCTGACAAGGATTGAAGCCACTGCGGCGCCGGACGCGGATTATGATTTGGTCGCACAGCAGTTTTCCCCCCGTGAACAGGCGGCGCTGACACTGGTGGTTTCCACCATCAACGCCTGGAACCGGATTGCAATCGGCTTCCGCACCTCGCATCCTGCCGGACAGGAGGCAACTGCCGCGTGATTGCAAACCCCGAAACAGACGAAACCGATGCGTTTCTGAAAGCGCGGCCGCGATTATTTGCGGCCGCCTACCGGATGCTGGGCAGCGTAAGCGACGCCGAGGACATCCTGCAGGATGCCTTTTTGCGCTGGCAGGCAGCCCCGCAAACGCAGGTGCAGGATCCGACCGGATATCTGATACGGATCACCACGCGTCTGTGCCTGGACCAGCTGAAATCGGCCCGCGCCCGGCGCGAGACCTACCCTGGTGAATGGCTGCCCGAACCGATTCTGACAGAAGACGCGACCGAGCTTCTGGATCACGATGTCACCGTTGCCCTGCTGCTGGCGCTGGAGACCCTGTCGCCGCTGGAACGCGCCGCCTTTTTGCTGCACGATATCTTCGACAACGCCTATGAGGACATTTCCGCGGCGTTGAACCGAACCCCGGAGGCCTGCCGCCAGCTCGCGGCAAGGGCCCGGCGCAAGGTGCAGAAGCTTCGGCCGCATGCCCCCGCGGATCCGGACCAGGGACGCGATCTGACCGAAGCCTTTTTCCGCGCATCCAAGACCGGCGACACAGCGGCGCTGACCCGGCTGCTGACCCAGGAGGTTCAGCTGATCTCCGACGGCGGCGGCAAGGCAATGGCGGCTCTCAACCCGATCTACGGGCGGGACAAGGTGCTGCGGCTGCTTGAGGGGCTTGCCCGCAAATCCGGCCGCAGGACGCCGGACCGCTGGCGGTTCTGCCAGTTGAACGGCCAGCCGGCCATATTGAACTGGGCAGAGGACGGCATTCTGCAAGCAACAGCGCTGGAAATCCGGGATGGCCGGATTTCCCGGATCTACGTGACCCGCAATCCCGACAAGACGCGGCATCTGGCCAAAGCACTGGATTGAGCGGGAGAGAGGGGCCAGCCCCTCTTGCCCCTCAAGGGGCAATTCACCCCGGGGTATTGAAGACCAGAAAGAAGCAAACAGGGCGGCGCTCCATCGGAGGCCGCCCTTGATTTTGTGACAGTGACCCGAGACTTACAGCAGGCCGGCATGCCCCATGGCAGCGTCGATGGCGGCCTTGGTGCTATCTTCCAGCGTGGTCAGCGGCGAGCGGACCTCTTCGCCGCACATGCCGAGTTTCGACAGGCCGTATTTGGCACCAGCCAGGCCCGGCTCGATGAAGATCGCTTCATGCAGCGGCATCAGCTTGTCCTGATAGGCCAGCGCCGATGTGTAATCGCCCGCGAGGGTCGCGGCCTGGAATTCGGCGCAAAGTTTCGGCGCCACATTGGCGGTGACCGAAATGCACCCCACCCCGCCATGGGCGTTGAAGCCCAGCGCGGTGGCGTCTTCGCCGGACAGCTGCACAAATTCCGCACCGCAGGAGGCGCGCTGCTGGCTGACACGGGCGAGATCGCCGGTGGCATCCTTCACACCCGCAATGCGCGGCAGCTTGGCCAGCTCGCCCATAGTGGCCGGGGTCATGTCGACGATCGAACGGCCCGGAATGTTGTAGATGATGATCGGCAGATCCGCGCAGTCATGGGCTGCGGTAAAATGCTGCACCATCCCGCGCTGGGTCGGCTTGTTGTAATAGGGGGTCACAACCAGCGCCGCATCGGCGCCGGCCTTCTTGGCAAACTCGACGAATCGAATCATCTCGACGGTGTTATTGGAGCCGGCACCGGCAATCACCGGCACCCGGCCTGCTGCCGCCTTGACCGTTTCCGCAATGACCAGCTCGTGCTCGTCATGGGTCAGCGTCGGGCTTTCGCCGGTGGTGCCGACGGGCACAAGACCAGTGGAGCCTTCGGCAATCTGCCATTCCACCAAGCGTTTGAGCGCATCCAGATCCAGCTCGCCGTTCGAAAACGGGGTGACGAGTGCTGGCATAGAGCCTTTGAACATGGGCACGCTCCCTTTGCTGCAGGTGCAGGCGGCAATCCGCCGCCGTCAAGATATAGAATGCCGGGGATTTGAGTTGATACCGGCACGCCAATGAGTAACGTTCAAGCCTCTATCCCCGGACCGCTGGAAAATGCAAGAGATGACACGCATCCTGGCCCTTATTCTGCTAATCTCGGCGGCCCTTCCCGGGTCGCCTGCCTTGGCGCGCGGCCTTGGGTCCGCCCTGGATCTGATGCGGGCAGAGAAATGGGATCTGGCCGCCCGCGAAGCCGGGCAGCGGCACAGCACCGCCCGCGATATCATCGAATGGCACCGGCTGCGGGCCGGGCTGGGCTCGGCCCGCGACGTGATGGCGTTTCTGGAGCGGCGGCGGGATTGGCCTGGTCTTGCCTATCTGCGGCGCCGGAACGAGGATGCAATTGCGGCCGCCGGCCGCGATGCCATTCTGGCGTTTTACGCAGATGAACGCCCGCAGACCGCCGAAGGCGCGCTGAGCCTGGGCAAGGCGCTGATTGCCGCCGGGCGGCGCGGCGATGGCGAGGCGGAGATCGTTCTGGCCTGGCGCACCAAGGCAATGGGCAGCGCCATTCAAAAGGCATACCTGAGGGATTTTTCCAAGCTGCTGAAACCGCATCATACGGCGCGGCTGGACCGGCTGTTGTGGGAGGATCATCTGGTCAGTTCCAAACGGATGCTGCCACTGGTGCCCGAGGGCGAGCGCAAGCTGGCGGAGGCACGCATCGCCCTGCAGGAACGCGCGCCCGGAGTGGATGCCAAAATCGAGGCCGTTCCGGACCGGCTGAAGGGATCTGCAGGCCTTGCCTATGACCGGTTTGCCTGGCGCGACCGCAAGCGGCTGCAGGATGGCGCCATTCAGATGCTGATGGAACGCAGCACCAGTGCCGAAAAACTGGGCGAACCAGCCAAATGGCTGCGCCGCCGCCGCGATCTGGCGCGGCAAGTGATGCGGGACAAGGATTACGAACGCGCCTATCAGCTGGCCGCTTATCATTTCTCCTCACCCGAGGACGGTTATGGCTACTCGGACTGTGAATGGCTGGCGGGATATATCGCCCTGCAAAAACTGCGGGACCCGGAATTGGCCGCGGTGCATTTTCAGCGCTTCCTGGCCTCGGTCGAGACCCCGATTTCGATCGGACGCGGCGGCTATTGGCTGGGCCGCGCTTATGCGGCGATGGGCCAGCCGGACAAGGCGCATGAGGCCTATGCCAAGGGTGCGGAGTACCAGACGTCATTCTATGGGCTGCTGGCCGCCGAACAGCTGGGCCGCCCGTTTGATCCGGCGCTGGTGAAACCGGCTGACCTGCCGGACTGGAGCAAGGCCGGTTTTGCCAAATCCTCGGTCACCAGGGCCGGGCTCGAACTTCTGAAAGCTGGCGATCTGGCATTGGCCGAGCGTTTTTTCACCCATCTGGTCGAAACGCTGCCGCCGGTGCAGGCACGCCAGCTCGGGCAGATGGCGGTGGAGCTGAACCAGCCGCATCTGGCCGTGATGATCTCTAAACGCGCGGCCCGCGGCGGGGTGGAGCTGGAAGGCGCCTACTACCCGTTGCACCCGGTGGCCAAGCGGCAATTGCCGATGGCCGAGGAAATGACCCTGGCCATCGCCCGCCGCGAAAGCGAGTTCGACCCGGCGGTGATCAGCCATGCCGGCGCGCGCGGGCTGATGCAGGTGATGCCTGCCACAGCCAAACTGGTGGCCACCGAGCTGGGCATCCTGGCAGGCCACAAGACCTCCCGCCTGACCGCCGAATGGGATTACAACGCCAAGCTGGGGGCCAATTACCTGGCTGGGCTGGCCGGCAAATTCCGCGGTAATGTGGTGATGATGGCAGCAGGGTATAATGCCGGGCCGCACCGGCCCGCAGCGTGGATGCAGCGCTATGGCGATCCGCGCGAAGGCAGCCCGGATATCGTCGACTGGATCGAGCACATCCCGTTCAACGAGACCCGCAACTATGTAATGCGGGTTACTGAGAGCCTGCCGGTCTATCGCGCCCGGCTGGGCAAGGCGCCGCTGCCCGTCCCGTTCTCAGAGGAACTGCGCGGCTCAACCCTTCACGCGTTCGCGCCATAGGGTGAACAGGCCTGCCCCGATGATGATACCGGCGCCGATGGCGACATTGGTGCGGATCACCTCGCCGAACACGGCCATGCCCAGCGCCGCCGCCCAGATCAGGTGGAAATAGGCAAAAGGCTGCACCGCGCTGGCCTCGGCCATCTCGTAGCATTTGATCAGCAGCCAATGGCCGGTCACGCCGGACACGCACAGCAGCGCCATCCAGAACCAGTCGGTCTGGCTCATCGGTTCCCAGTACCAGATACCGATGGCGGTCATGAAGACCATGCCGGCAACCCCGGTCCAGAAGAAGCTGGTGGCGGTGCTGTCCTTGCGCGCCGCATAGCGGGTGACCAGACCGTAGACGGCAAACATCAGCGCCGAGATAAACGGGATGATTGCCGCGGGGTTGAACACCCCCATGCCCGGTTGCAGGATGATCAGCACGCCAATCAACCCGACGCCAATCGCCGCCCAGCGCCGCCAGCCGACGCTTTCGCCCAGCACCGGCCCGCTGAGGGCCGCCACCAGAAGCGGATAGCAGATGAACACCGCCTGGCTCTCAATCAGGCCAAGCACGGTAAAGCCGTAAACCGCCACGCAGATTTCACCGACCAGCAAAACACCGCGGAATATCTGCAGCCACAGCTGATCGGTCCCCGCCGCAGCCCGGATGCCGCCCGGCGCCCGTGCTGCCAGGAACATCACAAAGGCGGCAAAAAACCAGTAGCGTACCATCACCACCATGTAGGTATTGTAGGTGCCCGCCAGATGGCGCGAGATACCATCCTGCAATGCAAAGACAACCGTCGCGCCAATCATCAGCAGAATGCCCAGCGGCACGTTATTGGTCTGGGCCCGGGCCGGGGCTGCCTGTGTCATGGCTTCACTGCCTTTGTCATATGCCGCTTGCGCCCGTAACCGGGGATGCGGGTCACCTCGAATCCTGCGGCCTCCAGCCCGCGGCGCACAAAACCTGCCGCCGTGTAGGTCGCCGCCGAACCGCCCGGCGCGGTATGCGCCGCAACCTCGCCCATCAGTGCCTCTTCCCACAATTCGGGGTTCTTGGCCGGAGAGAACCCGTCCAGAAACCAGGCATCCGCCTGCCCTGTCCACTCCGCCAGCGACACGCGCGCGTCGCCGGCAATCACCTCCAGTTGCAGGCTGCCTAGATCACAGGTGCCAGTGCCTTGCCATTTCTCCAGAAACCGCGCGGCCCAGGGGGCAACCGCGGGGAAGGCCTCCAGCGCTTTGGCCATGTCGGCGGGCGCCATCGGGAAAGCCTCGAAACTGGTGAAGTGCAATGGCCCTGCCTGCCCTGCCGCCTCCCAGGCGCGCCAGACAGCCAGCATGTTCAAGCCGGTTCCGAACCCCAGTTCGGCAATGCGGAATCCGGGCGCAAAGCGCGCAGGCAGGTCGTTGCCGGCCAGAAACACATGCTCAGTTTCCGCCAGCCCGTCCTGAAGCGAGAAATAGGGATCATCGAACTGGTCCGACACCGGCACGGTGCCATCGCGCCAGCTGAGGCGGGCCTGCTGGTCTGCCATGCTATAATCCCCTAAGTGGTTGTCCGGAACGGCGCGACACTGGCGAAAGGATCCTCAAATGGCAATGGCAGATGTAACGGTGCGCGGGGCTGGCATATTCGGCCTGTCCATCGCCTGGATCTGCGCCCGGCGCGGCGCGCATGTGCAGATCGCGGACCCGTTCGGAGCAGGCGCCGGTTCCAGCGGTGGTCTTGTCGGTGCGCTGGCACCGCATGTGCCGGAGAACTGGAACGCCAAGAAGCAGTTTCAGCTGGAAAGCCTGCTGATGGCCGAAGGTTTCTGGGCCGGGGTCGAGGCGGCCGGCGGCGTCTCCGCAGGCTACGGCCGCACCGGGCGGCTGCAGCCGATCAATGACGCGCGCACGCTGGAACTTGCCCGTCAGCGCGAAATCACCGCCCGCGAGCTGTGGAAGGACGCCGCCGAATGGCGCGTCTGCAAGGCGGACAGCCTCGGCCCCTGGGTGCCGCCCAGCGCAACGGGCTATGTCACTCACGACACTCTCAGCGCCCGGATGCACCCCCGCCGCGCTTGTGCGGCACTGGTCTCTGCCCTTGCTGTGATGGGGGTCGAAGTGCAGCCGGAGGCCGCCGATCAGGGCAAGGTGGTCCACGCCAAAGGCTACGCCGGCCTGTTGGAGCTGAACGAGGCGTTCGGCAAAACTGTGGGCGGCGGCGTCAAGGGCCAGGCCGCGCTCCTGCGCTTTCACGAGGGCGCGGTGCCGCAGCTTTACGCCGACAGCCTGCACATCATTCCGCACGCCGACGGCACCCTGGCCATCGGTTCCACCAGCGAGCGTGAATTTGAGGACGGCAAGACGACCGACGCCCAGCTCGACGATATCGTCGAACGCGCCCGCACCGCGGTGCCGGTGCTGCACGGCGCCGAGGTGATCGAACGCTGGGCCGGCGTGCGCCCCCGCGCCAAGTCCCGCGCCCCGATGCTGGGTGCCTGGCCTGGACGCGACCGTCATTTCATCGCCAACGGGGGCTTCAAGATCGGCTTTGGCATGGCCCCCAAAGCGGCCCAAGTGATGGCCGATCTGCTGCTGGAGGATGCGGACAGCATCCCCGAAGGTTTCCGCGTCGAAAACAATCTCTGACCTGCGCGCGCCTCCTGCCCTTTGGCGGGTCAAGGGCGGCGCAGCCGTCGCGCGGCACGCGCGGTTCACCCTTGAGGCGTCAACGGGCAGTTCACAATTGAATTCGCGCCTTGAGGGGCAGCATTGCCCGTCAAGCGCTTCTCAGCAATATTCCCTGCGCTGCGCAGCAGCGCCACGCCCAAGCCGCTAATCTGCCCGGCAAGGGCAGCTTGGGGCGCGGGAGCCCCCCGTTTCAGCCTCTGGGCACTGCGACTGCGCTCATGCATTGCCGCCCGTCCGGGCCGCTCACCCACAGGTCCTGGCCATTGCAGCACAGGCTGGCGGTCTCGAAATGCATCAGCGGTGAAGACGCCCGGAAGGAAAACTCCGCCAGCGGTCCCATCAGTTCTTCCGCCAGCAGCATCAGATGCTGCGCCAGCAGCGGGCCGTGAACAACCAGCCCCGCGTAGCCCTCTGTTTCACGGGCATATTCCAGGTCATAGTGGATCCTGTGCCCATTGAAAGTCAGCGCAGAATACCGGAACAGCAGGGTCGAGTTGAACGAGATCTGCCGCACCTCTGTCTCATCAGTGCGGGCCGCAGGCGGCACCGGCTTGGGTGACGCCGGATCCGGGTCTTCGCGGTAGACCAGATCATGCCATTCCGTCAGGCACAGCGCCCCCTGCTGGCGGATCTCATGACGCAATGTGACCAGCCCCAACGGCCCGGTGCGGCCCGTTTTTTTCTCAGCTCTTTCCAGCACGGACGTTTTTTCTGCCGCAATCCCGGCCCGCAAGGGCGCCGCGAAGCGCAGCCGCCCGCCGGCCCACATCCGTCGCGGCAGGCCCATGTCCGGGATCAGACCAGCGCCGCCCACCTTAGGGTGGCCATCGCGGCCCAAATCCGTGGGCGGCAGCGGCTTCCAGAAGTAGAGCTGATGAAAAAACGGCGGCAGCACACTGCCCGCCGAGATGTCCATACGCCGTCCCAGCGCCGCCTGAAAGGCAGCCGCCCGGGCCGGGTCTATCATGTCCATAGAATGCTGCACGGGAGTGAAGGCCATATCACGTTTCATGCCGTCACCTTAACCCCGCGCTGCAGCAAGGCAAGCTCAGCGGTCCAGTTCACCGCGCAGCTTCAGCATCAGCTTGCTCAGCGTCGCCTCATAGTGACCGCTGGTCAGCCTGCCGGTCTCATCAAACTCCTTGCTGGATCCCGCCAGATGCACCCCCGGCCCAGTCAGGATCCGCGGCTGGAACGGCACCAGAAAACCGCGCAGAAGCGCCTGCGCCAGCTCGCCCCCGGCCCGGCCTGCCGCCGCCGACATCACCGCCACCGGCTTGTCCGCCCAGGGGTTGCCCTCGGTGCGGCTCACCCAATCGAGCGCATTTTTCAGCACGCCGGACGGGCCTTTGTTGTATTCCGGGGTAGAGATCGCCGCCGCATCCGCTGCCGCGATCTGATCCGCCAATAGCTGCACAGCAGGCGGGATGCCGTCCGCCGCTTCAGCGTCGCCGTCATACAGCGGCAGGTGCAGATCCGCCTCGACCACGGTCGCAGGCCCGAATACCCGCGCAGCTTCGGCCAGCAGTTTGCGGTTGGTGGCCTCGCGGCGCAGGGAGCCGGAAAGGGTGAGCAATACGGGATCAGCCATGGGGTATTCCTTCTGTTCGCGTCTCTGTTGCCCTCATCATGTATGAAGCAGCCCGTACCAGGGAACAGCAATCACCGCGCAGGCCCTGTGCAGCGTTACGTAAACCGGCACCCCCTGAAACGAACACAGCCCGCCCCCGGGAGGGGGCGGGCTGCCGAACATACAGTCAGGTGCCGGATCAGGCCGCCTGCGGGATCACCACCACCTCGACGCGGCGGTTGCGTGCTTTGCCGTCGGGCGTCAGGTTCGAGGCCACCGGCTGCTCTTCGCCGCGGCCGATGATGCGCATCCGGTGATAGGGCACCCCGCCGGCCTGGATCTGGCTGGCCACCGCATTGGCGCGGCGCTCGGACAGGCCCTGATTATAGCCGGCATCGCCATCGCTGTCGGTATGGCCAATCACCTGGATGGTGCTGTTGGGATAGCGCACCAGGCTGTCGGCCACTCGGCGCAGGTCGCCCTGCACAGCCGGCGCCACTGCGGCGCTGTCGGTGGCAAATGTCAGATCGTTCGGGAAGGACAGGATCAGCCGGTCGCCGGTGTTGACGATGGTGATATCGTCATTGGCCAGGGTCTGGCGCAGCTCGCGTTCCTGCGCGTCCAGCTGGTTGCCGATCACCCCGCCCGCAGTGGCCCCGACCAGTGCACCGGTCACCGCCCCCAGGCCGCGGTCAGAATCATTGGCAATAGCGCCGACGCCGGCGCCGATAATGCCGCCCAGGATCGCGCCCTGCTGGGTGTTGCTGCCCGGCGTGCCAACGGTTGCCGGATCGGTGCAGGCGCCCAGGCCCAGTGCTGCGGCAACAATACCTGCCGTGGTGAGTTTCATCTGCATCATCAAATTGCCTTCTGTTTTCTTAGTCCCGGGCAACGCCCGGCATTCCGAACGAATATCGGGGTGCGGCGCCGCCATCTCAAGTCAGGATCCGCAATCATGGGCGAAATACCGCGCAAAATCCGCCTAAGCCCTTGTTATGGAGCAAAGGCAAAGTCCCAGCTTTCCTGCTCCATCCACAGCTTGCGCAAGGCGCCGGCCTCTGGTGCAAAACTATCCTCCAGCAACTCCGCTGCCAGCATCCGGTCAGTGCGGAAATGCCGGAACCCGCCGCGCAGCTCGCACCAGGCAGCCAGCATGGTGCATTCAATGTGGTAGATCAGCGCCAGGGGGCGCAAGGTCCGGCGGCTTTCACCCCGCTCCGGGCTTAGATAGGTAAGGTGCAGCTTGCAGCTGTCCCGCACCGCCTGGCGCAGCAGCGCCTTGGACACACAGCCCAGTTCGGGATCATCCAGCGGTGCCCCCCAAGGAGCCACCTGCAACCAGTCGGCGGTGGCATGCACGTCCTTGATCTTGTGACTGACCCGTTCCGCGGCCTTTTGCAAGGCGCCGTCCCCCGTGCGCATCAGCATCGCCAGACCCACGTGCAGCGCTTCCAGCTCTTCTTCGTCAAAATTCAGTGGCGGCAGATCATAGCCTTTGCGCAGCATGTAACCGATCCCGGCCTCCCCCTCGACCGGGGTGCGCATCGCCTGCAAGGCAGAGATATCGCGGTAGATGGTGCGTTTGGAAACCTCCAGCTTCGCTGCCAGATCCTCGGCCCGCAGCGGGGCTGCGGCGGATCGCAGGATCTGGATGATTTCGAACAAGCGGCCAGTGCGCGGCATGGGCAGGCTCCTGTGACAGTCTGCTGACACCCTAGCACAATCCACTGACAACAGGCTGTCAGCAGTGGTCTGGTTTTCTGCACCTCCAAGAAGGAGACACAAAATGCTGACTTATGAATGGATTTCCATGATCACCCTGGGCAAAGACCGCTGGGACACGCAGCACCATCTGCCGAAACCTTATGAAGCGGAACGCGAAGCCGCCCGCCAGCGCCACGAAGCCCGGTTACCGGCCAAACCGTCACATCCGGGCCTGCTGCGGCGCCTGTTCAGCCGGCAGCGCGCATATCATCTGCCGCAGCCTCCTCGTCCCGCGCCGCCTCATAAGCAAGCATCGCGCGCTTGACCGGCAGGCCCCAGTGATAGCCGCCCAGCGCCCCGGATTTGCGCAGGGCCCGATGGCAGGGGATCAGCCAGCTGACCGGGTTCCGCCCGACGGCAGTTCCAACTGCACGCACTGCCTTTGGGGATCCGATTGCCTGCGCCAGCTCGGAATATGTGGTGACGTGACCTGACGGGATGCGCAGCAGCGCTTCCCAGACCTTGATCTGCAGCGGCGCGCCGATCATGTGCAGCGCGGTCTCGCCTTTTTGGGCAAATGCAGCCTCTGCCAGCGGGCGCAGGGCTGCGGGATCCTCGACGAATTCCGCCTGCTGCCACCGCGCGCGCATGTCCGCCATGGCTGGTTCCGCCCCGGTTTCGGCAGCAAACCCCAGCCCGCAGATGCCCTTTTCCGTGCCCATCACCAGCGCCAGGCCAAAGGGGCTGTCAAACCAGCCCCAAAAGATCCGCAGGCCATCCCCCTTGCGGGCATATTCGCCGGGGCTCATCGCCTCCCAGCGCAGGAACAGATCATGCAGCCGGCCGGACCCCGACAACCCCACAGCGTGCGAGGCCTCCAGCGTGGTGAACCGCTCGCGCAGCAGCGCCTTGGCATGGCCCAGCCGCAGATACTGCTGGTAGCGTTTGGGCGAAACACCGACCCAGGAGGAAAACAGCCGCTGAAAATGCGCCGGACTCATATCCATGCGGGCGGCCAGCTGCTCCAGCGTCAGATCCTCGCCGCCGTCGTCGATCAGCTCAATCGCCCGGCGCATGACGCCGTAATGATAGGTGTTTTCCCGTGTTTCGATATTCATCGGCCCAACCTGTTCTGACTTATGGACCAACTTACTACGCCCGCTCCGGCCGTTCGACCCGGAACTTGCGAAATCCCCTGCCCCGCGCGCTCGCTTGGAAAAGCGGGACCGGGGCGGCAATCACAGAAGTGCCGGGCCGAAAAAATTCTGTAAAATCCGCTGCCGCAAACGCAGCATTAAAAGCTGCCCGCCTGCTCTCTTACATGCCGCCGCAAACTGCCCCGGCACCGCAATTTCAATTGCTCTTTAAGGTCTGACCTGTACATAAGCGCTGCCATGGCAAAGCAACTCGACTATCATACGCTGCGCGAGATTTTCACGCGCTTCCAGGCAGCTGAGCCCGAACCCAAGGGCGAGCTGGAACATGTCAATGTCTACACGCTGGTGGTGGCAGTGGCGCTGTCGGCGCAGGCGACCGATGCCGGTGTGAACAAGGCAACCCGCGCGCTGTTCAAGATCGCCGATACCCCGCAAAAAATGCTGGATCTGGGGCTTGAAGGGCTGACCGAACACATCAAGACCATCGGCCTGTTCCGTCAGAAGGCCAAGAACGTGATGAAGCTCAGCCAGATCCTGGTTGATGACTACGGCGGCGAGGTGCCCAATTCCCGCGCCGCACTGCAATCGCTGCCGGGGGTGGGCCGCAAGACTGCCAATGTGGTGCTGAATATGTGGTGGAAACAGCCCGCACAAGCAGTGGATACCCATATCTTCCGCGTTGGCAACCGGTCCGGCATTGCCCCGGGCAAGGATGTGGACGCCGTCGAACGCGCGGTGGAGGATAACATCCCGGCGGATTTCCAGCAGCACGCCCACCATTGGCTGATCCTGCATGGCCGCTATCACTGCAAGGCACGCAAACCGATGTGCGGCAGCTGCCTGATCCGAGATCTGTGCATGTATGAAGACAAGAACCTATAAACCTTTGGCGCGGCATATTTTCCGAACCGGAACCGCTCCGGATTTTCCCGAGGAGGGACCATGACCAAAACCTATCAGCTCGTCGGTATCGGCAACGCCGTCGTCGATGTGATTGCACAATGCGAAGACAGTTTCCTGGCCGAACAGGGCATCGAAAAAGGCATCATGCAGCTGATCGAGCGCGACCGCTGCGAGGATCTTTATGCTGCGATGGGCAACCGGGTGCTGACCCCGGGCGGCTCGGTCGCTAATACCATTGCGGGCGCCGGCGCGCTGGGGCTGCAGGCCGCCTTTATCGGCCGGGTCCGCGGCGATGCGCTGGGACAATTCTATGCCGACGCGATGAACAACGAAGGCGTCGCCTTTGTGAACCCGCCGGTTACGGATGGCAAGCAGCCGACGTCACGGTCAATGATCTTTGTGTCGCCCGACGGTGAACGCTCAATGAACACTTATCTGGGGATTTCTTCCGAGCTGAGTTCGGAGGATGTTCCCGAAGACGCCGCCGGGAAGGCCAGGATCATGTTCCTGGAAGGCTATCTGTTCGACAAGGACAAGGGCAAGACCGCCTTCATGGAAGCGGCCCGCAAGTGCCGCGAGGGCGGCGGCCGGGTCGGCCTGTCGATTTCCGACCCGTTCTGCGTTGAACGGCACCGGGACAGCTTCCTGAACCTGATCGGCAACGAACTGGATTTTGTGATCGGCAACCAGGACGAAATTTGCGCGCTGTTTGAAACCGATGACCTGGAGGCCGCGATGGCATCGACCGCCGCAATCTGCCCGCTGGTGGTCTGCACCCGGTCCAGCGACGGGGTGACCGTGCTGAATGACGGCGTGCGCATCGACGTCCCGGTCGAAGCCATTGTGCCTGTCGATGCCACCGGCGCGGGCGACCAGTTTGCCGCCGGCTTCCTGTTCGGTATGGCCACTGGCCGCAGCCTGGAAGTCTGCGCCCGGATGGGCTGCATCTGTGCAGGCGAAGTGATCCGCCATATCGGCCCGCGCCCGGAAACCAATGTTCTGCACCTGCTGGAAGAAGCCGGACTGGCCTGAATTCAGCGGCGTTCTCCCGCCCGTCGAACCAGCACCTGACGGTGCAATTTCTCCCGTTGGGGGTGGGGGGGGGGGGGGGGG
>NZ_JAKFZM010000180.1:0-306 GCF_021654205.1 Leisingera sp. MMG026
TTGAAGGCACACCGCACTGCGACCAGCATGGCCGCGAAAAAGGGGGGCGTGGACGCCTGATCGGTCGGACCAAGGGCGGCATGAACACCAAACTGCACGCCATCTGCGATAGCCAAGGGCGGCCGCTCAACCTGTTCGTCACCGCCGGCCAAGTCAGCGACTACATCGGCGCGCGGGCACTGCTCAGTAGCCTGCCAAAGGTCGACTGGTTGCTCGGGGATCGTGGCTATGACGCCGACTGGTTCAGGGACGCGTTGAAAGACAAAGGGATACGCGCCTGCATCCCCGGCAGAAAGCAACGCAAGA